>CAMCFW010000156.1 GCA_945874195.1 Chryseobacterium gleum | reverse complement strand
TTGGGGGTCGAGCTCAATGGCCTTCTCAAAACACGCCTTTGATTGTGCAAACCAACGGGACTTTTGAGCCTGACTGCCCATGTACTTTGCGTTGAGCAGAAATCGTTCTCCAGCTTCGGTCCAATGAACCACAGAATCGGTCTTCTCGGCCCGTTTCAGCGCGTAGAACGAAGCGCCAAGCGGTTTTCTGATCAGGTCGAAAAAGGCAACTATGCTGTCGGAAGTCTTAGGGTCAGAAGAGGTTTCCCACCTGTTCAAATTGGCGAGTGCCGTACTGTCAAGTTCATTCTTCACCTCAGTCTGGTCGTCCAAAAGGCTGTGAACCTCCGTGTTGGCTGGCATTTGTGCAAACTCATCCTGATTCTGTGCAATAGGTGAAATGGGCATCATGTAAAGACCGACACCCACCAGCAAAGCAATAGAAACCAATATGATCTGAGGCGATTTCAAACTGATCAGGCCTTCTTTTTCTTCATGTCCTGCTTCACTTTGCCAACAAAGGTCTTAGCTGGCTTGAAAGCGGGAATGTGATGCTCTGGAATGACGATCGTGGTATTCTTCGATATGATCCGTCCGGTCTTCTGTGCACGTTTCTTAATGATAAAGCTGCCGAATCCTCGGAGGTAAACATTATTTCCTTTTGCAAGAGAGCTCTTGACCGAAGCCATGAAGGCCTCAACGGTATGGTGGACCTGAAGTTTCTCGATTCCGGTCTGTTCGTGAATTTGGTTGACGATGTCAGCTTTTGTCATTAGTGCTTGATTATGAGCCGATTACTATTTATTTATTAGAGGGGTGCAAAGGTAAACGAATATTTGAATTTAGGAATCGCGAGATCTATAATTTTGGGCTATTGGATTCCGAGCTCAAAAACAGACCATTTCCTAACACAACTCTGTTGGAATGGTATGATGGTGCAAAGCGCCCTCTGCCTTGGCGCCAAACCAAAGATCCCTATCTGGTTTGGGTCTCTGAGGTGATTCTGCAACAGACCAGGGTGGACCAGGGAATGCCCTATTATCTTCGGTTCGTTGAGCGCTTTCCATCTCTTGCTTCCTTGGCTGCGGCCAAAGAAGATGAGGTTCTGAAACATTGGGAGGGACTGGGTTATTATTCGAGGGCGAGAAACCTTCACTTCACCGCCCAACACATTCATAACGAGTTGGATGGCGAATTTCCTGATTCGCATGAAGCCTTGCTCAAACTTAAGGGAATAGGGCAATACACAGCGGCTGCTATCAGCTCCATCGTGTTCAATCTCCCAGTTGCCGCGGTCGATGGGAACGTATATCGGGTCCTATCCCGCTTTTTCGGATTGAAAGAATCTATTGATGAAACCGCCACGAAACGGAAAATTGAACAGCTAGCGCAGCACATTTTGTCAGGCAAATTCCCAGGCGACCACAATCAGGCCATGATGGAACTTGGGGCAACGGTCTGCGTTCCTATTCAACCGAAATGCATTGTATGTCCATTGCAGGCATCATGCACTTCTGACCTACTCCAGCTTCAATCCCTATTGCCGATAAGGTCGAAGAAGACCAAAGTGAGAGAACGCTTCTTCTATTATCAGATAAGAATAAGCGGTGACGAGACACTGATAAGACGAAGGACGGCCGGAGACATTTGGCAAGGCCTGTATGAATTTCCATACCTTGAATCGGAAGAAAAACTAAGCGATTCTGAGCTTATCAAGCACCTCGTACTTGACAATTCGGATGTGGTCGTTTCAATTTCATCAGAATTCACTCATCTGCTTTCTCATCAGCGAATCTTTGCCAAATTCGTGCTCATCAAAGCGGAAAGGATCAGTATATGTGATCTTATGAGGGTAAAGGTCAGTAAGCTTAGTAGCTTTGCATTCCCTAAATTGATAAATCGCTACATCGGCACACAAGGACTTGTTATTGATGAAGAAGTTTAGAATCTTTGATATCAGCAACTAATAAACCTAAAAATCATGTCAGGAGTTAACAAAGTCATTTTGGTAGGTAGGCTTGGCGCAGACCCAGAATTAAAAACCCTAGAAAGTGGAACGAATGTGGCCAGCATTCGATTGGCCACTACGGAACGTTTTAAGGATAAGAACGGTAATCCGCAGGAATCTACGGAATGGCACAACGTGGTGTTGTGGCGAGGCTTGGCCGAAATAACTGGTAAATACTTGAAAAAAGGTGATCAAGTTTATATAGAAGGAAGAATCAAGACCCGAAAATGGACCGATCAGAATGGTGCCGATAGATATTCCACCGACATTGTGGCTTCTGAAATGACCATGCTAGGAGGTCCGAGTGGAGGTACATCGTCTGGCACTGGTCAGTATTCCGCACCTGCAACAAAAACAACCGGTACCCAAGCAAACGAGCCATTGCCATCGCTTGATGATATTGATGACGACCTCCCATTCTAATAGGATGGCAGATTTGACCTTAACGAATCCGAACTGATTTGGAAGACCCTCCGGAACAGGTATTCAACTTTATTCAAACCATTCTATTGGCTGGCGTGATGCCTTGGGATCTGATCCTAGGTATCATGGTCGTAGTGATATTGCTTGCCTTGTCTGCCATGATATCTGGCGCAGAGGTGGCTTTTTTCTCTCTTTCCAAATCTGAAATCGAAGAGCTGGCCGCTTCTCCTCTTAGAATTCGAAGACAAGCCATAGAGGTGTTAAGACGACCAAAAAAGCTTTTGGCAACCATTCTTATTGCTAACAACTTTGTGAATGTTGGCATTGTCGTCCTTTCAACCTACCTGATTGCGCAGAACGTTCCGAAGGAAACCCTTAATTATCTGTTAGGAGGGGTGGTGCCCATTGCCCGTGTCATCGAGGTGTTCGGCATTACACTCATGGTGCTCTTATTTGGCGAGATCGTTCCAAAGGTCTACGCCAATCAACATGCAGTGGCATTCTCATCACTCACATCCTACCCGATCCATTATCTAAATCTCCTTTTCTCTTTCTTAAGCATCCCGCTTATGAAAACTGCAACGCTGATCGAGCGCCTAGGAACCGCTGTCAGTTCGCAGATATCCGTTGACGAACTTGGGCATGCGCTTGACCTTACCAAGGCCGAATCAATCCGAGAAAAAGAAGACAGGAAAATTTTGGAAGGCATTGTAAAGTTCGGGCTTACCGATGTGAAACAGATCATGAAACCGCGAACAGATGTGGAGGCGATTGAGGTGACGAGCGGCTACGAAGAACTGATGTCGAGCATTCTTGAATCTGGATTTTCACGAGTGCCTGTTTACGAAGAAAGCCTCGATAATATTGTCGGTATCATTCACGTCAAAGACCTGTTGGCGCACATGGACAAGGCCGATGATTTCAACTGGCGCCAACTGATGAGGCCCCCGTTCTTTGTGCCCGAAAGCAAAATGATCGATGATCTTCTAGAGGAATTCCGCTACAAAAAGGTGCACTTGGCCATTGTGGTTGATGAGTATGGCGGTTGCGAAGGACTGGTTACTCTTGAAGACATCATAGAACAGATAGTCGGAGATATTTCAGATGAATTTGATGACGAAGAGTTGGCCTATTCCA
This sequence comes from Chryseobacterium gleum, assembly GCA_945874195.1. Lineage (GTDB taxonomy): Bacteria > Bacteroidota > Bacteroidia > UBA10329 > UBA10329 > UBA10329. The sequence goes on along the minus strand of CAMCFW010000156.1, from coordinate 2,260 downwards.
AGTTGGACGAAGACAACTATGTGTTTGAAGGCAAGACAAATCTCCAGCAGTTTTACCGAGCGCTGAAGATCGATGGCGGTGATTTTGAGAAACAGAAGGGCGAGGCCGACACCTTGGCCGGATTTATTCTTGAACTGGCTGGAAAAATGCCGAACAAGAACGATAAGGTGCCGTTTGAGCAATTCGAATTCACTGTGGAAAGCGTTGATAAAAGGCGCATAAAGCGCATCAAGGTAACGCGTGTGCCAAGCCGTCAATCGGATGGAACTCATGTCTCGCTGGCCTTATCACTTTTGCTGGCCACGTGTTTAGGTTTCAGCGCCTGCGAACAAGACTATACACCAAAACCACGAGGATACATTCGAATCGATCTGCCAGAGCGAAGTTTCGTTTCCACAGAAACAGACTGCCCTTACCAATTTGAAATGGACACATGTGCCATTTTCGCTCCCGACCTGCGCACAGGTTCTGACCCATGTTGGTTCAATTTGGAGTACCCGCAGTTTAAAGCGAAGATCTATTTCAGCTACAAGCCTATTAAGGGGAATCTTGCCGAATACCTTGAAGATTCGCGCGAGCTGACCAATAAGCATATCAGCAAGGCATCGGGAATTGAAGAAGTGTTGATCGTTAATTCAGAGGCACGCGTATTCGGAACGCTATATACGGTGGATGGAAGTCAGGCCGCATCGCCATTGCAGTTTCACCTTACCGATAGCAACGATCATTTTCTGCGTGCAGCGCTTTACTTCAATGTGGCTCCGAACAACGATTCATTGGCGCCCGTCATCGAATTCATAAGAGAAGACATCATGCATCTGATCAATTCCTTCAAATGGAAGGAATCTGGCCCGTCTCAATCCTGATTTTCCGACCGAGGGCTACAAAAAGGTAAACCTGCACCCCGAATAACAGGCAAGAGAGCAGGAGATGCATGGGCTGAGCCCACGCTGGAATTCCAAAATAGGCCATTACAACCCCTGTGATCACCGATAACCCAATGAACACGGCCAGATAGACCCCTGCGCGGAATACTGCATAATAGTGGTTCAGATACTTGAAGATCTGATAGCAGATCCAGCCATTTCCGGTAAGCAGAACCAGCGAGAACGAACGATGCACCTTGAACATCCAGTCAAGACCTTCGATCCAAAGTTGGCGGTTCTGAAGGTCAAATCCTTTGGCGATGATATCGATCTGCTGCCTCACCTGTGTTCCGAACAGCACCTGAACCAGCGATAACGCAATAAGGGCCCCAAGTGCATATCGCATGGTGTTGCTGATGCCGAAACTGGCCGTGGTTCGGATTCCCGATGCCGTTTTCACGTAGAGATATATGAGCCCAGCAATAAGTACGAACGCCAATACCATGTGAGCGGTGAGAATTCCTGGAAGCAGGTTGGTTGACACCACAACCGAACCCATCCAACCTTGAAACCCGGTCACCAGTATGATGCCGAATAGCACCAATGGTATTTTTTTGCGCCTTTGCCAATAAATGCCAGAAGAGAATAGAGCCAGCACCAGGAGAATTCCGAGCGAAGCACCGGCCAACCGGTTCACATACTCTATCCAGGTCTTCTGCCAAATGAAGTCTGTCTCTTCATAAACACTTGGATCCTCGCTTATCTGTGTGGCAAGTTCATTCAGTCCAAGCGGCCTGATCATTTTGGCCAATTTCTGATTCTTGGCCTTTCGTAACTCGATGTAGTGATCTTTGTAGTCTTCGGGAAGTTGGCTTATGTCAGTCGGAGGAATGTAACTACCGAAGCACTTGGGCCAATCGGGGCATCCCATTCCAGAGCCGGTGGTGCGCACTACTGCCCCGGCCAATATGACCAAATAGGTGCAGAAAATTGACGCTTTCAGCAAAGCCCTGAACGTGTTCTGTCTTCTACGTGCTTCACTTATTCCCATTGGGGCAAAGCTATCAATTAGCCGAAGTCGGGCATAAAAAAAGGATGGCCAAGGCCATCCTTTTTCAATTTCATTTTGAGCGATTAATACAATTGGTCAACTCAATGCCCGAATTCAGAAATGAACTTGATCCTTACCAATCTGACCTCTTCTTCCGAATAATCTTCATCGCCAAGTTCTTTAAGCGCTTCTTCTATGCTGTCGCTTTCCGATTCTTGGAAATACTCATAGATCTCTTCCTGCTTGTCCTCATCAACTGCATCATCAATATAATAGTTGATGTTCACCTTGGTTCCAGAACTTACGATGTGCTCAATTTCAGTCAGCAGTTCGTCCATGGTCA
>CAMCFW010000155.1 GCA_945874195.1 Chryseobacterium gleum | reverse complement strand
TCAAGTTGTTAAAACGATTAATCGACCAAATACGCATACGAATATCTGCATTTTAACGATTCTACATCAACCTAGCTTCTGAAAAGTTTGCCACCATCGGTCTGGAATGTCATCGTCACATGCTAGTTGATAATCAGAATAGCTACATGGGACCATGAAATGTCGCTGATATTTCTCGCCTCTTTTGGATGGGTACGGCACTTCCATCCACCATCGGTCACTTCTGCCACTTTTGTAGAAGACCACATCATACTGTCCGTTCTGGATACTGACCGTATATTTAGTGTATTCACTTTTATCGGCAAACGGATAATCCTTTTTTCTATTGCTGACCCCCCAGATGAAATACCATATTAATTGGGCCACCAATTTATTGGAACGTTGATCATCGGTCTCTGGGTTCGTGTTGAAAAACCCTATCGTAGACAATTTATCGCTTAATCCGGCATATCTGGAAATTGCACAAGCTTCCTGTCCATAAAATCCGTTCGGTTCGTCATTTAGATTCGATGGGAGATCGGAAGCACGTATGGAGGTGAGATCAAAAGAAATGAGGTCTGCGTTCCGCACCACAGGCTCGACCTCTTCAAGACCTCGTTGAACTTCGCCCAGTCTATAGACATCGAAATACATCTTCTTCAAAAGGTCCGCCTCTTTCGGAAGGACATGATGGGTCTGGTATCCGATATTGCTGAAATTGAACAGCACATTCGGTTGATGAAGAATTATCTTCTGCATGAACTGATCCGCCCTCAATTCATCTTCTGCTTCGCCAATGTCAAACCGCGGGTCAACGGTTACTAAGTTGACGATCTGTTCCAGCTTTTCATAGGCCAAATAGGCTGCATAGGTAAGATCCTGAGAACCACCGATGATCAGTGCAATTCCTCCTTCTTGAACAATACCTGCGACCGAACTCGAAACAGCGTAATACGTGTCCGAAAGCGATTCGCCAGGTGTAATGTTCCCAAGGTCAATTAGGTTAACAGGGCCGAAATGATCCTTTAATTGATAAAGGTTCCTGCGGATCTGAAGTACCACTGAAGAAACGTCTGTCGGCATACCGGAACCGCGGTTCTCGAGCACACCGACAATGACCACCGAACCTGATGTTATTTTGGGGAATTCTGAAGTATCTGTATATCCCTGTATCCGCGAACCTACTGTACCGGGTCGGTTTCCGGATAACAGTTCGGAGGACAGCGGTTGGAAGAAAATTCCGATGTCAGAAATCATCATTTTTTGCGTTTAGGAGCACGCTTCGGTCGATCCACTTGTTTTTCCATGATGATCTTACAGTCCTCCAGAGTCAATTCTTCCGGTTTCACATCCTTCGGAATCTTGTAGTTGGTTTTTCCAACTGCGATATAGGGACCGAAACGACCATTCTTAACTTGAATGATGTTTACTCCATCCTTATACTCATTGATCATCATTTTCTGTGTGTCACTCCGCTTGGACTCAATCAAACTGATGGCAGTTTCAAGCGAAATGGTCATAGGATCCTCTTCGCCAATGGAAACGTAAGTTTTGTTCTGCCTAACATATGGACCGAATTTGCCAACCCCTACAATTAATACTTCTCCTTCAAACTCTCCTATCTCGCGTGGTAACTTGAAAAGTTCCAACGCCTGCTCCAACGTCACGTCATCCATGGTCTGACCGGGTTGCAATCCTGCAAACCTGGGTTTTTCTTCGTTGTCCGCCTCACCTATCTGGACCATGGGCCCGAATTTTCCGAGGCGCGAATAAACCTTTCTTCCAGAGACCGGGTCAATTCCAAGCAGTCTTTCGCCAGTTGCTTTTTTCGAAGTCTTGTCGGTCTCAACGATCGTTTGGTGAAATGGCTTGTAAAATGTTGCGATCATCGAGGTCCATTCGTTCTGACTTTCGGCAATCTCATCAAATTCCTTTTCGACCTGGGCTGTAAAATGATAGTCTAGGATGTCCTTAAAGTTCTCGACCAGAAAATCGGTGACCACTTTTCCAATGTCAGTTGGAAACAATTTAGCCTTTTCGGCACCGGTGATCTCTGTTCTTATCTCTTCTTTGATGCCCGAACCGTTCAGCAGTATGTAGGCGTATTTTCGTTCAACTCCGTCTTTTCCATCTTTAACAACATAGTTCCTTTTTATGATAGTATTGATGGTGGGCGCATAGGTTGAAGGTCGACCGATTCCTAGTTCTTCAAGTTTCTTTACCAGACTCGCTTCCGTGTACCTTGCAGGTGGTGCGCTGAACTTCTCCACGCCTTCCAACTTGTTAAGGTTAAGTTCCTGCCCCACTTTCATGCTAGGAAGAATCCCTTTGGTGTCTTCGGTTTCATCGTCAGTGTCTTCCATATAGACCTTGAGAAAACCATCGAACTTGATCACTTCGCCCTGAGCCACAAATTCTAAGTTTGAACTTGAAACTGAGATGTTTGCAGTGGTACGTTCCAGAATGGCATCTTCCATTTGCGATGCGATGGTCCTTTTCCAAATGAGGTCATACAGCCGCTTATGATCTGAATCCCCTTTGACCGACTGCTCGGTCATGTACGTTGGTCGAATTGCCTCGTGGGCCTCTTGAGCTCCTTTTGATTTCGATGTGTACTGTTGCGTTTTGGAATATTTGTCCCCGTACAGTTGGGTCACGGTTTGCTTTGCGGCATTAAGGGCCGTTTCAGATAGATTGACACTATCGGTCCTCATGTAGGTAATGCTTCCTTGTTCGTAAAGATCTTGGGCGATCTTCATTGTGCGAGTGACTCCGAAACCAAGTTTTCTGGAAGCTTCCTGCTGAAGCGTGGAGGTGGTGAACGGTGCAGCGGGAGTTCGTTTTCCAGGTTTTATCTGGAGGTCTTTGACCTTGAACTGCGCGTTCTCGCAACCTTTGATGAAGTTTCGGGCTTCTCCGATCGTTTCAAACCGTTTGGACAGTTCGGCCCGCATTTCCGTTCCTTCAATATTGAAATATGCCAGAATCCTGAAAGCCGACACAGCTTCGAAACCTTCTATCTGTCGTTCCCGCTCAACTATCAGTCTGACTGACACAGATTGAACACGACCTGCGGAAAGGCTTGGCTTCACTTTTCTCCACAGCACCGGAGACAGTTCGTAGCCTACCAATCGGTCCAGTATTCTTCTGGCCTGCTGAGCATTGACCAGGTCGGTATTCAATGCGCGCGGATTTTGCACCGCGTGAAGGATGGCCGATTTGGTGATCTCGTTGAACACGATCCGCTTGGTTTTGGCTGCTGGAATCTTCAACTCGTCAAATAGATGCCATGCGATGGCCTCTCCTTCCCTGTCCTCGTCCGAAGCCAGCCATACGAATTCTGCCGAATCACTGAGCTTTTTCAGCTCTTTTACGAGCACCTTCTTGTCTTCGGGTACAATATACTTCGGTTCGAAGTTGCCCTCAATATTGATTCCTAATTCCTTTTTTGGAAGATCCCGAATGTGCCCGTAGCTCGATCTGACGGTGAAGTCGCTTCCCAGAAACCCTTCTATTGTTTTGGCTTTTGCCGGAGACTCCACAATTACGAGATTCTTCATTTAAGGTATCTGGTTTCAAGATTTAAGGGCACAAAGAAAACCAAATATTGAAAGTCAGGTCGGTAGGGCCGCAACTGTAGGTATTCTTACCAAGAATTTGGTTCCTCTCGGAGTATTGTCTTCCACTGTGATGGTACCCCCCTGTATTTCCACGAACAGTTTTACCAGATAAAGTCCGATGCCTGTGCCTTTGGTCTTTCTCACATCCTCGCTCCCCTGCCGATAGAATCGCTCAAAGATCCTTTCTCTCTCTTCTGCAGCAATGCCTGTTCCTTGGTCTGCTACCAACAGAACAAAATTCTCATTGTCCAAACTAAGATCAACGCTCACTTTTCCTCCTGCCCCGTATTTGAATGAATTGTCCACCAGATTTATGAAAATACTCTGAAACGCCATTTGATCCAGATAGGCCGTAATGCGCGGGTTTATCTCCAGTGCCAGATCACCCGAATCGATATGTCGCTGATAGTTGTGATGTGCCATTTCGGTAACGAGGCCCGACACGTCCACTTCGCTCCTAACCAGCGGAAAACCTCCCGATTCAACCCTGTTGACCAACAATAGGTTCTCAATCAGCTTTTCTAGCCTTTCCGTATCGATAAGTGCTTTCACATAGAGTTGTTCCTTTTTTTCTTCTGGCAATTTTCGTGTTTGTAATGTCTGCAGGAACAGTTTGACGGCAGCCAATGGCGATTTGAGTTCATGGGTCACTGATAACACAAAATTCTTTTGTTGCTCGGCCAAGGCCAACTCTTTGGCAATGCTTTTTTGTACCGATAAGAACCCAAGGATCAGAATGAATACGAACACTGCTCCTTCGCCAAGCACCATCCAAATTTTCATGCTCAGTTTCTGGTCAAGTTCGGCCTTCTGAATTAGGAGTTCGGGCGAAGAAGGAGTGTACGAGACCATCTGCTCCAATCTAAGTTGATGGATCTCGGCATTAAGATCGACCAGCATGAATGCCCACCACGAAAACTGGATAAGCACGTAGATTCCCAGAATGTAGACGAGCGGTGTCCTAGGTCGTTTCACACTCCACCATCCCCGTTTCTGCAAGTCAACGGAGGTCTAAAAGTTCTCCTTGCTCTAAGGCGAACCGAACTAGCCCGACCACGTTTTTCACTCTCAGTTTTTTGATCAAGTTCCGTTTGTGGGTCTCAACCGTTCGTAGGCCGATGTTAATGGTATCGGCAATTTCCTGATTAGTATACTCTTTGGCCACATAATGCAGCACTTCGCGTTCCCTAAAGCTGAGAACAACCTCGTCATCATCCTCGCCATCGTTGGCAATGCTCTGTGCCATGATATGAACTACTTCCTGACTGAAATAATTTCCTCCGGCCATCACTGTTTCGATGGCAGTCACCAATTCATGATGCGTGGCACTTTTAAGCACGTAACCTGAAGCGCCCGCCTTGATACTCCTTCTGATAACCTGCACTTCCTCATACATGGAAAAGGCAATTACCTTGATGTCTGGCCACCGGTCCTTTATGATAGCAGTTGTCTCAATGTCCAACCTTCCATCCATGTTGATATCCATCAGCACAATATCGGGTGTTTGTCGTTCAAGGCATTTCAGTGCCTCTGCTCCATTAGCGGCCTCAGCGATCACCTGTACGGCATCAACCTTGTCGAACAGAGACACGATCCCACCACGCAGCATGGGATGATCATCGACAATCATAAGTTTGGTACGGTTCATTTTTCAGTCTTTTGTATTTCAATATTAATAAGAGTACCCGAACTAACAGCACTTTCTATGTCAATTTGGCCAGAAATCACCTTTAATCGCGAACGAACATTCTTTAATCCGATTCCATTCGCATCGAGTTCCGGGTCAAAGCCGCTTCCGTCATCCTCGACTGTCAGGTTAAGGGAATCTCCATGATCTATGAGCGAAACGAAGAGGTTTTTACACTTGGAATGCTTCTGCGCATTGGTCAGCAATTCTTGCGCAATTCGATATAAATTAACCTCTATGAGTGGGTCGTAAGTCGGGTCGAGATCAACAGCGTCAAACTCAACCTTTATTCCCGACCGATCTTTCAGACCTGAACACAATTGTGCGAAAGCCGCCTTCAATCCAAGACTCTCCAAAACTTCTGGCATCAGGTCGTGAGAAATGTTTCTCACTTCGCGTATGGCGGCTTGAAGCTCAACTCCTAAGGTGTTCAACCCCTGTGCTGCTGTTTCCGCATCAGTATGCTTCAGCTCTGATTTGAGCTGCGAGACCTTCAGGGAAATGGCCGACAACACTTGACCGATGCCATCATGCAGTTCGGCCCCGAGTCGTTTTCTCTCCTGCTCCTGTCCCCTGAGCACGGCTGTCAT
>CAMCFW010000154.1 GCA_945874195.1 Chryseobacterium gleum | reverse complement strand
AGGCGGACTGGTTCAGTTGGATGACGTACTCATCATCGGCATTAGGATCTAACGCAGATCCAATTCGATCGATTCGAGTTTCACAGGTTCGCCATTCGGCAGCCAAGGATAGATCTTCAGCACGTCTTCATCCGATCGCGCTTCTTTCAGGCTGTATTCGAAAACTCCCCACATTGGACCTGAAGAATTGAATTGTCGACTGAAAGCGTCCGATTCCCAAACGTAGCCACCGCTAACGTTCGTCTGTTCGTATACGATTTGAATTTCTGAGCCATCAATGACTGAAGCGCATTTCACCTTCACATAAACTGAGGTATATCCTTTCTTAAAGAGGTCAGAAATGGACGCGGTGAATGTAGGTCCGTAAGGGTTCTCTGCCGAAAGATGGATCGATCTCAGGCCCAACGAATCGGTCACCACAGCATCAGGATTGAAATTCCAGACATCTGTCTTTTCAAAATTGAAGCGATGTTCTGCAACAGGACTTTCTCCCTTTTTGAACATAACTGCCTCGGAGTTGAAATAGCTTTCTCTTTTCACCTCGATCGGAAACTTTGCCTGTATGATGGCTTCCACTTCAGGCGACTGGTTGACTGTTGACCATGCATAGATCACGAAATTGCGTGTGGAGGTATCGACCATGGATTTCAAATGGGCAAGGCCAGCGTCATCCGTTGTCCGATAAAGTGCGAGTTCGATGGGTTCGATGCGGTCCGTGTAATAATGCAGATAGAAAGGATAATTGAAATCTCCCACAAGTAGCGCGTTACCTTCCGACTCACGGTTCCAATCGACCATGTGTTGGGCCAGTTCTTTGAAGACTCCAAAATGGTCGGTGCCGAAGAAATTCTTCTGCCGAATGGAGCTGAACGTGGTGAGACTCAGCATGACAATTGCCAAGGTCATTGTCCATTTCGGTCGATCATCATTCCATGTTGAAAAGAGAAAAATGAGCAGGAATGGCATCGAGAAAAGTAAGGTGCTATGCTGCAGAACCGGATTAACCCATTTAGAATAAGCGAAACCCACCAGGAATGGCACGAGAAACAGGATCAGCGGAAGGATGTGTCCGACAAAACCTTTTCTGGTTCGAAATATGAAAATACCTGAAACGGAGACCAGCAGCACGATAACGAGAAGCCAAATGCTATCGTTGAAAATGAATCGGATATGAGTCCAAAGCCAGTCGTTTTCGGGCGGCCCAAGCCATTGGCCGACTCCCCCTAAACTCAATTGATGTAAAAAGAAAGGGATGTAGGGCAGATAGAGAATGAAGGCCGCAAGCAAGGCCATCAAATAGAGTTTGAGGTTTTTTCCTTTGATCAAAAAGGTGCCAGCGAAAGCAAGAACGAAAGCGACCAAGGCCGCGAAGTAGTGAGAATAGGCACAAAGCGCCAAGCTTATGGACAACCAAAAAAGATCAGAAGGTCGATTACGGCCCTTTACAATTCTGATCCAGAACGTGGCTGCCATCAGAACGAACAACATTCCTAAAGCGTACGGTCGCGCAATTCGACTGTAAATGAGGGTGAATTCCAACGATGCGAATACGGCCGCGGTTAAGAGCCCAGCCGAAGTGCTGAGCCATTCCTGCGCCAAGCGGAACATGAAATAAACCGACAGAATGCCTGCCAGAACGAACGGCAGCCTGACGACAGCAACCCCGTTTCCGAACCATTTGGTAAAATACCAGAGCACCACTTGGGCGGCTGCAGGATGCCCATCGATCTTTATGCCCTCATGCAGCAATTCTGAGAACGAGGTGTAATGAAGTCTTGCAAGGGCGCTCAGCTCATCGTTCGAAAGCGAGAAATCCCAATAGTTATGGATACGAAGAATGGCTCCTATCAAGAGGATTATCGCCAGCAGGATCTTCTCTCGCTTAGCCAACATGCGTAGCTTGCCGCGATCTTTCGAAAAGCATGATACCTGTAGCTACCGAAACGTTCAGCGAACCGGTTGAACCTGCCATAGGAATGTTGACATGCTCGGTGGCCACTTCTAGCAGTCCTTCGCCAATTCCATCTTCCTCCGAACCCATGATGATGGCCATAGGACCGGCCAGATCGGTCGAATAGATATTGGTTGAGCCCTTCTCTGAACAGGCAATGATGCGCAGACCGGCCTCCTTCAGATTTCTGACCTCAGAAAGGATGTGTGCGGTGCGGCAAACCGGGATCTTGAAAATGGCCCCGGCCGAACTTTTAACTGCAAACGAGTTGATCTGTGCGCTACCTTTTACGGGAATGAGAATGGCGTGAACGCCCGCACATTCGGCCGAGCGGCAGATAGCTCCGAAATTACCGACATCAGATACTCTGTCTAGAACGAGCACCAGTGGACTTTGTCCATCTTCAAACACCCGATAAAGCACTTCATCCAGATTTTGATATTCAATTGGTGAAAGCAAAGCCACAATGCCCTGATGGTTCTTTCGGGTCAATCGGCTTAGTTTTTCCTGAGGAACTTCCTGAAACGGGATCCGCTTTGCCTTCATCGTTCGTTTAATCTCGCTGATGGCCGGATTTGTAGAACCCTTTTTCAAGTAGACCTTTTCAATCTCCTTTCCAGATTCGATGGCCTCGCTCACGGGGTGAATGCCAAATACGAGGTGCTGATCGGTTTCTTTGTCGTGCATGATCATGTTTAAGATCGGGTGAAGATACTTCGGTGATGCGTGAGCAGCAAACGCTTAGGCCTGCAATCTCTTTGAAACCAATTCGTTCAAATATTCGCACAGGCTGGAAGGGTTGAAGGTTCGCCAGTTCAGGTGTTGAAACCGCCCTCCGAAATTGATGTAATGATCGATCTGAGCGGCTTGGAATTCGCTTATCACATGATCTTGAAAGTTCAGCCCGATGATCCATCCATCTTCCACCTCATCAAACCATTCTGAATAATATTCTTCGTCAGAATAGTGGAAATTGAGAACGTTTTCGCCAATAAGAACGAACTTGTTGATGCCTTCGTGCATCATCAGTTCGATAATGTCGCGTTTAAGCAGCATGATGTCGTTGTAGAGCAGATCGTTCCATTCGCCAATGAATTCGATGATGGAATAGCCTAGGTCGTAATCTGCATAAAGCACCTTCAGAAAAAGGGTTGGCGATTCCATGCTATCCCACTGCGGATGAAGGACAAAATCGTAGATATGATCGGTGAATTCGAATTCGCTATGCTCGCATCCATAGAATGGCGACCGGTCGTCCTCCTCAGCTATGTAATAGTCGCGCCAATTATAATGTGGTTCAATCGTATGCATTTCAATATGCGTATGAGCGAACGATGGAATATGCGAATTGTACCCGGCTCATTTCACTGATCGCCACCGTTACGGAATCCATCCACGGCCTTGCGAACGCTTCCGTGATGGGCCAATAATTGCTCCGCGATGGTTCTCTCGGCTCCGGTCTCGTCCATGATCATCCTAACCCCTCTATCTATCAGCTTGTTATTGCTTAGCTGCATATCGACCATCTTGTTGCCTTTCACCTTTCCAAGTTTGATCATTACCGTGGTGCTGATCATGTTCAGAACCAGTTTTTGGGCCGTGCCCGATTTCATTCGCGTGCTGCCCGTTACGAATTCTGGCCCGACCACCACCTCAATGGGATGGTTGGATATGGCGGCCATTGGAGAGTGGAGGTTACAGGCAATGCTTCCGGTTTCAATGCCATTTTCTTTGCATGCCTTAAGCGCACCGATCACGTAAGGGGCAGTACCCGATGCGCTTATTCCGATGACCATGTCCTTCGCTGAAATATCATGGGCTTTTAGGTCCATCCAACCTTGGGTTTCGCTGTCTTCGGCAAATTCAACCGCCTTGCGGATGGCAGCATCGCCACCGGCAATGATTCCGATCACCAATCCGTGCGGAACACCATACGTTGGCGGACATTCCGAAGCGTCCACAATTCCCAATCGGCCGCTGGTTCCGGCACCGATATAGAAAAGTCGGCCGCCATTCTCCATTTTCGGAACCAGTGCATTGATCAACTTTTCAATTTGAGGCAGGGCTTTCTCAATCGCAATTGGCACACTGCGGTCTTCGCGATTCATGTTGGTCAGCAATTCACTGATCGACATTTTTTCCAGACCATCGTAATTGGAACTCGCCTCGGTTGTGCGCTTTTCCATGGTTTAACCGAAAATGTTCGGATACTTCTGTGGTGCAACTTCGCTCATCAGTCTGTAAGCAGCCTCAACCATGTCTTCAATGCTTGGTTTGCTGAAATAATCTCCGTCTGTTCCATAGGCCGTTCGGTGTGGCTTGGCTGTCAGTGTCCTCGGTTCAGAATCGAGGTGAAAATAGCCTTTCTGATTTTCAATGATCTGTTGAAGAATGAAGGCCGAAGCTCCTCCTGGAACATCCTCATCAATCACCAGAAGTCGATTGGTCTTCTTCAACGAAGCAACAATTGAATGAGCATTGTCGAACGGTAAAAGGGTCTGTACATCGATCAGTTCGGCCGAGATGCCCACTTCTTTCAATTCTTCGCAGGCCTTGATGGCCAAGTTGACGCACGAACCGTAAGTCACGATGGTCAGATCTGTTCCGCTCAGCAAAACTTCTGGAACACCCAAGGGGGTTTTGAATTCACCCAGATTTTCGGGCAACTTCTCTTTGCTTCGGTAACCGTTCAGTGGTTCAATCACGAGTCCTGGATCGTCTGAGCTAAGAAGCGTGTTGTAAAATCCGGCCGCCTGGGTCATGTTGCGCGGCACGCAGATGTGGATTCCGCGAAGCGAATTTATGATCATTCCCATGGGCGAACCTGCGTGCCAGATCCCCTCCAAACGATGACCGCGTGTTCTAATGATGATCGGACATTTCTGCCCTCCTTTGGTTCTGTATTGAAGCGTTGCAACATCGTCACTCAAAGGTTGAAGGCCATAAAGCAAGTAGTCGAGATATTGGATCTCGGCAATGGGCCTCAGTCCACGCAACGACATGCCGATGCCTTGCCCCATAATGCTAGCTTCGCGGATGCCCACATCAAAAATGCGGTGATCACCGTATTTTTTCTGCAATCCTTCAAATCCTTGGTTCACGCCACCGATCTTTCCAAGGTCTTCTCCGAATGCGACCACCTCTTTGCGCTCAGAAAAGATTCTGTCGAAGTTGTTGAGTAGAACTTCGCGGCCATCGATCATCTTCGCATCGCTGGAATAAACAGGCGCGACCGCAGCAATTTTTTCGGCACTGTTCGGGGTTTCGCTATGCACAAAGGAATTGTATCGCTCGGCATTAAGCCCCAATTGTTGCTTCAACCAAACAGCAAGTCGGTCGGCATGTTCGCTTTTTGATCCTCCTAATTTTAGAAGGGCCTTTCTGGTCGTTCCTATCACTTCCTTGCGACTAGGGGCAAATCCGGTATTTAAGCTTTTGGCAAGTTCGCTCAGCCCAGCCGCTTCAAGCATGGAAACGAGTTCGTTGCGTTCAGTTTCAATCTCGGAAATGAAGGCTTTCCAAGCGGCATTTTTTTGTTCGAGTACTGATTTCCTCGCCTCGGACTCAATGGTATCGCAAACTTCCTCTGTTGCAATTCCTTTTTCAATGATGAATTGTCTGAGCTTCAGAATACAATCGAAATCCTGTTCCCATGTCAATCGTTCTTCACTCTTGTAGCGTTCGTGCGAACCAGATGTGGAATGACCTTGCGGTTGGGTAACTTCTTCCACATGGATGAGCACGGGGGTGTGCTCTTTTCGGCAGAAGGAGATGGCTTCTTCGTACGTTCTGACCAAATGGGCATAATCCCAACCTTTGGTCTTGAATATGCGGATGCCTGTGCGGTCGCCTGGCTTTTTCTCGAAACCCAGCAAAGCTTCAGAAATGCTTGCTTTTACTGTTTGAAATTCCTTCGGAACAGAGATCCCGTAGCCGTAATCCCCAATGGAAATGGCAAGCGGAACCTGCGT
>CAMCFW010000153.1 GCA_945874195.1 Chryseobacterium gleum | reverse complement strand
TCAAGTTTGCTGATATCGTCATGACTGTAGTAGGCTATGCACACTCCTTCTCCTCCATCGCGTCCAGCGCGTCCTGTCTCCTGATAGTAGCCCTCTAAACTCTTTGGAATATCGTGGTGAATCACAAAGCGGACATCCGGCTTGTCTATTCCCATTCCGAAGGCGATGGTGGCGCAGATCACATGGGCATCCTCCATCAGAAAGGCATCCTGATTCTTGACGCGTGTGGCCGCATCCAGACCAGCGTGGTATGGAAGTGCCTTTATGCCGTTCACCTGAAGTGTTTCGGCCATTTCCTCCACTTTTTTACGGCTCAGGCAATAAACGATACCTGACTTCGCCTCGTGCTGCTTGATGAAACGGATCATGTCCTTCACCATGCTTTTCGACTTCGGTCGTATCTCGTAATACAGATTGTCTCTGTTGAATGATGATTTGAACACGCGCGCATCGTTCATTCCCAGATTCTTCTGGATGTCGCTCTGCACCTTTGGTGTGGCTGTTGCCGTCAGGGCCATCACCGGAACGGTTCCAATGGCCTCTATCATCGGTCGCAACTTGCGATATTCAGGTCGGAAATCGTGTCCCCATTCTGAGATACAATGCGCTTCATCGATAGCGACCAAAGAAATATTCACATCCTTGAAGAAATCGATGTTCTCTTGCTTGTTCAGAGATTCGGGAGCGACATACAATAACTTGGTCTTTCCGCTTTTTATATCGTTTCTCACTCGTTCGGCCTCGCCTTTGTTAAGCGATGAGTTGAGAAAATGGGCTATACCATCATCTGAACCGAAGCTTCTGATGGAATCGACCTGATTCTTCATAAGCGCGATGAGAGGCGACACCACAATGGCGGTGCCTTCTGATAACAACGCTGGCAACTGATAGCAGAGAGACTTGCCTCCGCCTGTTGGCATGATCACGAACGTGTCATTGCCATTGAGGACGCTTCGGATGATCTCCTCTTGCTCCCCTTTAAACTTACTGAAACCGAAATGCAGCTTAAGTGCTTCTTTCAGGTCTGTTCCAACTTCCATTTCCATCTGTTTGTGTTTTTCCCTTGCTGCTTAAAGATAATCATTTGCGTCCACCTGCAAAATCATAAATCATCTTTTTATCCCAATCGCCAATATCTCTCGATAGACCCGTCAAAAAGGGCGGCAAATTTGGCTATTAAACTCAAAGAATATGATGCCCTGTCCACCGACTAACGGTTACTTTTATGAATATTGCAACGAAGGATACACTTTCTGGTCTTAATGACGATGAACAACACCTTTGTTCCTGAACTGAATGCGGCTTTTTGAAGATGAAAGATCTGACCATCATAGTTCCAGCGTATAATGAAGAGGCATCATTGAGCGTGTTTCTGCCTCGGTTATTAAGCTTTGTTGCCTTACACGACTGCCAACTCATCGTGGTGAATGACGGTTCAACCGATCGAACCCTTGAAGTATTAAAGATCCACGAGGCCCATCGAGGATTCCGATATTTCAACCATAAGCTCAACCGAGGCTATGGAGGAGCCATCAAAACTGGAGTTAGAAATACGGAGACCGACCTTGTCATTACCATTGATGCCGATGGCCAGCATGATCTGAACGACATTGAGACCCTACACCGGATCATGGTTGAACGGAATGCCGACATGGTAGTGGGCGATAGAAGTGGCCAGAAAAACGCATCCATATATAGAGGTATAGGAAAGTCGTTGATCAGAATGTTTGCGAAGCTGCTTTTGCCTGTTCACATAAGCGACATAAACTCTGGAATGAAGATCTATGACGCGAAGATGGCAAAACGCTACGTCCGGCTTTGTCCAGACAATATGGCCTACAGCGACATCATCACGTTGGTCTTCATCAGCAAAAGGCATTTGGTGACAGAGCATCCCATCCACGTCAATCCGAGGACAGAAGGAGTGAGCACCATCAATACCCTGACGGCAATAGAGACACTAAAGGAGATCTTGAACATTGTGGTGCTTTTCAATCCCATGCGCATTTTCTTCCCTATTGCCGTGTTAAGCATTGGTGTGGCCTTGGCCTGGGGCATCCCGATCGCAATACGGGGAAGAGGAGTAAGCACCGGGGCCATGCTCGGTTTCACCACCGGTCTCTTGTTCTTCTTTCTAGGTCTGCTTGCCGAACAGTTGTCGCAAATTCGTAGAGACAGGATAGATGAATGACCGAGGTCCGCATCTCAAAAAGCGGTTCTACACCCGGCTGATGGATATTGATCGGCACAACAACATCTATATTCCCGGTTTCAACATCATTACGCGTTCAATCCTGAGGAACAAGGCTGAATCTGAATTTGCCGATATTGCTGAAAAGGCCCTCTCTGACCGAAGCGACATCCAAACTTGGACAGACCAGCATCGTTTCTTTTTCGGTTATGGGGTCTTTAGAAGCGGAACAACTTTTTTGGCTGACTTTCTGAACCGGAACGCTGCGCACACTATAGTGCAACACGAGCCCAACGTGAACGATTATTGGTTCTATGCAAAGGCCATTCATTCGAAAGATGAGGCAATGAGATATGTGAACGATTATAGGTTGGCCGAGACCTATTATAGGATGAAGGATGCCGAAATGAAGGTATATGGCGAGATCAACCCGTTTTTGAGGCGACATTGCGAAGCCCTGAAAGGCGCATTCCCAACCGCCAAACATTTTCAGGTGGTGAGAGACCCGAAAGATGTGATCCGGTCGCTGATGTCGCGCGAACTTTTCGGCAGGAAGGATCCGATGGCCGCAGTCATTTTTCCTCCTGAAAATGACCCGTGCCGCGAAACGTGGCCAACCATGACCCGTTTCGAAAAACTATGTTGGTTGTGGGCTGCAGACAACCGTTTCATCCGAAGCCATGCAGGGCACTTGGTGCACTTCGAAAAAATGCTGAGCAGTTTCGATCATTTTGATGAGAATGTCCTGACATTCTTGGGGCTTGAAGTAAATGCTGATGCTTGGAAGGCCGAAGTAGGAAAGGCCTTCAACTCAACGCCTCGCCATAAATTTCCGAAGTATTCACATTGGACACCTGCTGAAAAGCAACAGTTCGAACGCATCTGTGGCGAAGAAATGCAGCATTACCGCTACTGAGATTCCGTTAGTTTTTGCCTCGCCCAATCAAGATTTCCTTTGGCCAACGGAAAGTCGGGCTGAAATTCAAGCGCTTTCTCACACGCTTTTATCCCTTCCTCATAACGCCCCATCTTGTTGTATGCCGTACATATATTATTATAGGCGGCCGCGTAATCGGGTTTCAGTTTCAGGGCCAATTGGCAGGCTTTGATGCAGTCCTCGTAGCGTCCCCGATAGTAGTATTTCAAACTCAAACTAAGGTGCCCTTCGGGTGTGTTCAGGGCAAATGCCTGCTCTTCCAATAGCTTCAGGTCGACCTTGGATCTGGCCAAAAGCGCTGCCATCAATGGTTTGGCCCCTTCGTGTTCCGGACTCAGTTCGAGCGCGGTGGACAGGTACGAAAATGCCTCTTCAGAACGACCATTCTTCAGCAACCAAATTGCATAGTGATAATAACAGTCTGGATAGCCCTGCCCTAGCTGAATGGCCTGCTTCAGGTAGTTCTCAGCCTCATTTTTCAATGCCCGATCCTGAAGTCGATCTGCCAAGGCGTCTTTGGCAAGGGCCATGTTCACATACAGATAAGGGTGCGAGCCATAGTTTGAACGCATAGACCTTGCAAAGTATTGAATGGCCACTTCCAAATTTCCTTTCCGCATTTCAGCAAGACCGTAATTCATAAGTCCACGCCCGTTCTTGGGACTTTTGATGGTCACATCCCGCCAAAGCGATTCATCAGTGTGCCAAACCTCATTGCGCTGATATGTTGCATAGCCGTGTGCTGCGAAAAGACCGACCAACAGAACCGTGACCACGGCCTTTGCCGCTTTGCTGGGCTTGTTCTTCAAAATACGATCGAAGAACAGCTGCCCTGCCCAGAAACAGGCCATCACCAGCCCAATGTATGGGAAAAAAGTGCGATGATGATTCATGACCTCGGCCAACGGGACCACGCTTGAACTGGGAATCAGCGCCACATAGAACCACGCGATGCCGAATGCAATGGGCAGCGATCTTCTGTAATATGCGGAACGAAAGGCCAGCAGGACAGAAACAACAATTACCGATAATCCCCAAAGCACTTTGGGAGAAAGTGTCTGTTTGACAATGGTGAGGTCGGAGTCGGCAGTAAGTTGAATTGGAAGGAAGAACGTTTTAATGTAGATCCAGAAGATGTAGGGCTGGGTGTTCAAATAATCGCCCTGCGACACATCGCTAGGTCTCCAAGTTTCCGCAAACATCGAACGGGCAAAGAGATACATACCAATTCCTACAAGAAAGAAGCTAACCGTTCCCTTCAACGCGCTGAACAGCTTCGGTATCACTTTCGCTTTTTCATCTACCACAAAAAAGGATGGTCTTATCAGCAACAGTTCATACAAGAAGAGGATGGGCGCCACCATCAGTGTGGTAGGTTTGGCCAAGCATCCGATCATAAAAGGGAGAAGTGCCAACTGGCGTTTCCATCCGTTCGCCTTCGCATAGATCAAGATGGACAGCACCACCATCAGGGTCGAAAATCCATCAGACCGCGCTATTATGTAGTTGATCGTTTCGGCCGTTGCCGCATGAAAACCGAAGAAAGCGGCTGCCAAAAGGGCCAATAGCCGGTTCTTTTGTCCATTGGCCAGTTCAAAAAAATGCAGATACAGTAGGTAAAGGAGAACGAGAAGAAGAAGGAATTCTAGGTAGATGTGCCAATGGAATACTTTCACATCAAGCGACCCGGCCAACCAGTGATCGATGGCATTCAGCGTTGTGACCACCGGTCGATAGGCCTGATTGATCGGAAGACTGCTGGTAGTTCTGGCATCCTGAAAGAATAGCGGAATGTTTCCGATGTCTCGGATATAACCATTGGTCACAATGGTGTGATGGTCGTCAAAGTGGAATGAATTGTCGAAATGATTCCAATAGACTGCGGTCAGCGTCACTGCCAAGAGTGCCGCAAGACCCACGACAAACGATCTTGAATTCACGTTCATTTATTTGATTTCGCTACCTTTTCAATAAGCCCTCTCAGTGTGGCGGATTCAAAATAATGGAGGTTCGAAAATAATGCAGGCAATCCAATTATGGTAGTCCAAAAAACAGAAATAAGGCGCGTAATGACCCCGATGAGCAAACCGTCTTCCAGCCTAAAGCCAGCTGCCGAAAAAACTGCAGCTATCATGAGTTCTTGAATACCGAGATTGCCAGGCAAAAGCCGGATGAGCATCAAGATGCGAAGAATGAGTACCACCAACATGACGGGTAGGAATTCACTTTGCAAACCAAGTATCTCTGACATTTTCCAAAACCAAAGCGACTGAATGAGCATGGACGCCAGCGTGGTGGTGCTAAGTGCAATGAAGAGTCTTGTGTTGTTGAGTTGTTCCTTCAGTTGCCATCCAGCGCGGATCATAAAATTCGCGAAGCGCTGTGAGAGCCGGTTGGTATGCTCTTTCTCGTTCGGAAGCGACCGAAGAAAAATGATCAACGCGAGTGGTGCAGCCGCCATGCCCCAGATCAACACCTTAAGTTCGAGTGACCGCACTGGAATGGTGTAAACCAACACCAGACCAAGCACAATGGTGAGCAACAGACTGTTCAGAAACACTAGTACACCGAAAGAGAATCCACTGCTCAGGTCGAGCCCATATTTCTGCTTTGAATAGAACACCTGAAAGAACATGCCGCCCTTTATGGGCATGAGATAGAGGAACAGATGCATCATCATGGGCAATACCAGAATTTCCGATGTGTTCAACTTCAGACCATAGTGTAGGCGGAAACCCACCCACATGATGAGACCAAAGGACAGATGGAACAGAAGACCCAGCAGCATGAGTTCTACC
>CAMCFW010000152.1 GCA_945874195.1 Chryseobacterium gleum | reverse complement strand
ACGGCTCTGGGTTCCAAGGGAAAACAGGGCCAAGACCGATCGGCACGACACTCGAGCTACTGCTTGGGGCTGGTGCTTCTGAACCAACCTCAGTTGAGTCGGGACCAGTGTTTTGGGATGCTAACAATCCAGCGGTTGCCAATCCGATCAAAATGATGAATGCAAATTTTTTCATGACTTAGTTTTTGAATTTGCCCCAAAAGTAGATGGCGCGTCAGCTTTCGTTCGTAAAACAAGTGTAAATGATTGTAAAATGAATGCAAAACATTTCTACCCACCGAGCTACGCCATAGCTTTGCTGCATGCGCATTATCTTACTTGTAGGCCTGATCTTCGTTCAAATTGGAACAGCTTTTTCATCTCCTAAGGATGAAAAGCATGTTGAAGTTTCTCTGCGGATGATCGGTCATCAGATCCTCCTTAGTGCGGGCGACAGCACATCTCGTGTGCTTCCCATAGTAAAGAAAGGTGGTAGCTACCGCGTCCAGTTTGCCACAGCGTTCGGGTTCAATCCGGACAGGTTGGCCGTCATCATCGACAGCGTGGTCAATGCCACTCATTTGGCAAAATCCTACAATGTGGCGTTTGAGATGTGCGGAAACAAGGAAGTAGTTCACATGTACGAAGTGGGAGCCACAGATCAGGAGAATGTGCTGGCCTGCCTTTCGCGAGATGTTCCCGAGGGCTGCTACGAATTGGTATTCACCATTCTGGACGCACCAGCAGTGGTGACGGAGGCGAATACTTCTGAAACGATGGGCGAAAATGCGTCATCGGTCCAACACCTAGGCCATGAGTTGCTCTTTGTGTTTTTGTGCTTGACAATACCAGCTGCAGGTCTGTTGTGGTTTCTTAGACGCAGAAGAAGACGAGTACCTCAAACGGATCCCAACCAGATATGGATCGGCACTTTTTTGTTCAACCCCGTGAGAATGGAACTTTCCCACAATGGTAAACCAGTGGAACTGACCAGCAAAGAATCCGACCTTCTACAATTGCTGAGTCATTCTGCGAACGACACAGTCGACCGCGAAACCATTCTCAAGACAGTATGGGGCGATGATGGCGACTATATAGGAAGAACATTGGACGTGTTCATTTCCAAACTCCGCAAAAAACTGGAGGCCGATCCGAATGTAAAGATCGCCAACATCCGAGGAATCGGCTATAAACTGATTGTGGATTCTTAGGAAGTCCGTCCCGGATAAACTTTCAACCCTGCTTCAAGAATCTTCAGCGAGCGTTTAAGGTCCGATTCGTTGAGCACATAGGCCAATCGCACTTGTTTGTCGCCCACGCCTTTCGTGGAGTAGAATCCAGCTCCAGGCGCCATCATGACCGTTTCTCCTTCATAGCTGAATTCCTCCAACATCCATTGGCAAAAGCGGTCACCACTGTCTATCGGCAATTGCGCCATGGCATAGAATGCACCAGCGGGCTTCGGACAAGTAACGCCAACGATGGCGTTAAGACCATCGATCAGTGTGTTTCTTCTGCCCACATATTCGGTCTTTACTGCATTAAAATAGGACTGAGGTGTATTTAGGGCGGCTTCTCCCGCAATCTGCCCTAACGTAGGCGGACTTAATCGGGCCTGCGCAAATTTGAGCGCGTTGGCCATCAGCTCGCGGTTGCGCGACACAAGCGCACCCACGCGTGCACCACACATGCTGTAGCGTTTACTGACACTATCAACCATCACCACGTTCTGTTCTATTCCCTTTAGGTTCAAGCACGAAAAGGGAACGGCATTGTCGTAGCAGAATTCGCGATAGACCTCATCGGCAAAAAGAAACAGCTCGTGCTTTTTCACAATTGCCGCCAAGGCCTCCAAACTTGCCTGCGAATAGAGCGTTCCGGTAGGATTGCCCGGGTTGCAGATCAGGATAGCGCGTGTTTTAGAGGTAATTCGCTTTTCAAATTCAGAGATCGGGGGCAAGGCGAATCCGTCTTCAATTCTTGCGGTTATGGGAACCACCTTCAGGCCCGCCATGGTGGCAAATCCGTTGTAGTTGGCATAAAATGGTTCGGGAATGATGATCTCATCGCCAGGATCCATGCAGGTCATGAATCCGAAAATAAGTGCTTCCGAACCGCCTGTGGTCACCATGATATCTGTATCAGATACATCGACCCCAACACTTTTATAATAATTGGCAAGTCCGGTCCGATAAGAGGCATATCCCTCGGAATTACTGTACTCGATCACTTTCCTATCAAGGTTTCTGACCGCTTTCAAAGCCACTTCCGGTGTTTCAATATCGGGTTGTCCAATATTCAAATGATACACCTTCACTCCTCTCGCCTTGGCGGCAGTTGCGTATGGAACCAACTTGCGTATGGGCGATTCGGGCATCTGCTGCCCCTTTACTGACAATCGTGGCATTTCTAGTTTTTGAGCATAAAAAAAGTCCCGACAAGTATCGGGACTTTTCCATTCAATCTGAAAGGCTTCTGAACTTAATCTTCTACCGGAGTAGCGCCATCAATGCTCTTCATTTCTGGCAAACCAGATTCGGTTGCAACCGCGTTTACGGATCCTTTGATCTTCAACAAAGCTGTGCTGTTATCAACAGAGTTTGACGTAATGGTGACCGACTTGCTGATCGGGCCAACGCGCTTCGTGTCATATTTCACTTTAATGGAATTCTTGGCTCCTGGTGCGATCGGCTCTTTTGGCCATTCGGGAACAGTACAACCGCAAGATCCCTTGGCCTTGGAAATGATCAACGGCTCAGTTCCTGTATTTGTGAAAACGAACTCAGTTGCTCCGTCAGCTCCTTGGTCGATGGTGCCGTAGTCGTGCTCAAGTCGTTGGAACTCGATCTGTGGACCTGCTACCTGAGCCGCAACATAAGCAAACGATCCTGCGACCATGGCCATTAACAACATTACTTTTTTCATGATTCTATAAGTTTTAAGTTGATTACAAATTGGATTAACTCCTAACGGAACAAATGTAGCAGGTAACTGTATCTGAAGCTGTTAATGAAATGTTAAAGGGATTTCAATCTCTAAAAGAGATCAGAAAGGTCAGTTTTTCAGAAATCTGAACAGCAGCCCCAACTTTGCTTTCAGTTCCTTGCGTTCAATGATCATGTCCAAGAACCCGTGTTCTAGAACGAATTCTGATGTTTGAAAGCCAACAGGCAATTCCTTTCCGATGGTTTCTTTGATGACACGCGGTCCAGCAAATCCGATGAGTGCACCTGGCTCGGCAACATTCAGATCACCAAGCATGGCAAACGATGCCGTGACCCCTCCTGTGGTGGGATCTGTAAGCAATGAGATGTACGGTATCTTGTGATTGGCCAATTGTGCCAGCTTTGCGGATGTCTTTGCCAATTGCATAAGACTGAAAGCAGCTTCCATCATGCGTGCTCCACCCGATTTTGAAATGATGAGCAGTGGAACATTCTCGGCAATGCACCGGTCTATGGCTCTGGCAATGCGCTCTCCGACCACCGATCCCATTGATCCGCCAATGAAACTGAAATCCATGCAGGCTACCACCACCCGTTCGCCCTCAATGGTTCCAACTGCCGTTCTAATAGAATCGGTGAGTTTTGTCTTATCGATGGTTTCCTTCAATCGCTTTACGTAAGGCTTGCTGTCTTCAAAATTCAGCGGATCAGCAGAATTCAATTCCTCATTGAATATCTCAAATCGGCCGTCATCGAAGAGAATGTGAAAATATTCCCGCGATCCTATTTTCTGATGGTGATTGCATTTGGTGCATACCCAAAGGTGTTCTTCGTTCTCGGCTGTAGGAATGATGTTGCCACACTCCTTGCCAGGACACTTTACCCAAAGACCTTCAGGGGTTTCCTTCTTGTTCTTGGTTGAAGTGGTAATGCCTCCCTTTATGCGATTGAACCAGCTCAAATGATGGGAATTGAATTCGTTATCGAAGCTACTCAGAAAATCCTGAGTGGCATTTCACCATCAGGCGATGGTCACTTTTTCCTCCAAATAAACGTCTTGAATGGCGTTCAGAAGTTGAACTCCTTCGCCCATCGGTTTCTGAAAGGCCTTTCTTCCAGAGATCAGTCCGTGGCCTCCGGCCCGTTTGTTGATCACAGCAGTTTCAACCGCCTCGGCCAGATCCGTAACCCCAGAAGACGCACCACCAGAGTTGATCAGTCCGACCTTGCCCATGTAGCAATTCGCCACTTGATAACGACATAGATCGATCGGATGGTCAGATGACAGTTGGCTATAGACCTTCGGATGTGTCTTACCCATTCCGATGGCATTGTAGCCTCCGTTGTTTGTTGGCAATTTCTGTTTGATGATGTCGGCCTGAATAGTAACCCCAATGTGGTTTGCCTGGGCTGTAAGATCGGCAGCTTCGTGGTAGTCAATTCCATCCTTCTTGAACCCGGGATTGCGCAGATAGCACCACAGAATGGTGGCCATTCCAAGCTCGTGGGCATATTCAAATGCTTCAGCAACTTCCTGAATCTGTCGATCGCTTTCTTCCGAACCGAAATAAATGG
Source organism: Chryseobacterium gleum (assembly GCA_945874195.1). Lineage (GTDB taxonomy): Bacteria > Bacteroidota > Bacteroidia > UBA10329 > UBA10329 > UBA10329. The sequence continues at coordinate 1,429 of CAMCFW010000152.1, read as the reverse complement.
TAGCGCCAACAGCCTTGGCCCCCATGTTCCAAGCGCTTTCAACGGTTCCGAACATGATCTGATCGAAGGTGTTCGGGTAGGTCATCAGCTCGTTATGGTTTATCTTGACAATGAACGGGATCTGGTGAGCATATTTTCTAGAACACGCAGCCAACACGCCAAAGGTCGAAGCCACGGCATTGCAGCCGCCTTCAATGGCCAATTTCACAATATTCTCTGGGTCGAAATAGATAGGATTAGGAGCGAAACTTGCTCCTGCCGAATGCTCTATTCCTTGATCTACCGGAAGTATGGAAACATATCCTGTTCCACCCAGTCGGCCATGTCCGTAAATAGACTGCATGCTGCCGAGCACTTGATTGCTACGATTTGAATCCGCAAAAACGCGTCCGACAAAATCGTTACTTGGTTTGGTGAGCATTTCTTTCGAAATGGTGTTGCTTTTATGATTGAGCAGCGAATCTGCCTTATTTCCTAATAGATCTACAATTCTGTCGTAAGCCATCGTGTGATTTTTTGAGGCTGCAAATCTAAGAAATTATGCCACCTCGATCCAAGGCTAAATACCTCAGTCGGGCCTTAGAAAGGATATCCGATACCCAGATTGAGATTGACATCGGACCATTTGAAATACCTGATTGCCCAACGGTCGTCAACAGGTCGGCCCGGATCGTGAAAGGGAGTGGCCACGTCAAACCGTATGATGAAGAAGCTAAAGTCGAGTCGTACGCCAACGCCCATTCCCAAGGCCAATTCCTTGTAAAAGTCCTTGAATTCGAACAGGCCACCTGGGCGGTCCCTATCGTTCTTGATCAACCAAACATTACCCGCATCGGCAAAAATGGCACCTTTGAACCAGCGATATATATCGAACCGATACTCAAGATTGAATTCCAGTTTTATGTCTCCGAACTGATCTTGAAGGTTAAGTGAATCGGGCAACGAGCCAGGCCCCAGCGACCTGGCCGACCATGCTCTAATTCCGTTGGCCCCGCCTCCGAAGAAGCTGCTTTCAAAAGGCAGAACACCCAAGTTGAGAAGCGGGAATCCGATGCCGTGGTTGACTCTGACCACCACTTGGCTGAATCCTGTTACCTGAAAATATTTTCGGAAATCGACCTCATATTTCAAGTATTGGGCGAACGGAATGTTGAGAATCCGATAACTGTTGTTGGTGTCCTTTGGGGCGCCTACCGCGGCCATTATCCCTCTCAGAATATTTCCGGAACTCTCTAATCTGGCCTTGAAATAACTGAAGTTCCCTTTTTTATTGACCCGCTGATTGTTGAATATATAGGTGTAGTTGGTGGTTGTGGTAAGGTGAGAGCTGAACGTGTTTTTCAACAGCTTATCATTCAATCCATTTATCCGCTCCAAAAATGCCGGTGCCTCGTTGTAGATGTTCACAAAATTGACCTCGATCGGATTC
>CAMCFW010000151.1 GCA_945874195.1 Chryseobacterium gleum | reverse complement strand
AGTGATTTTTGTCCAATTTTAACGTAACGCAAAAAGTGATCATGCGTTTATCTCAGAATATCCTAGATTCGTGACATGAAGAATTTTCTATTTGTTGGAATGCTCATTCTAAGCATGAGCGCATGTGCTCAAGAGCATAAGAGCAACCTGGTTTGGCATACCGATATGGTAAAGGCCGTTGACAAGGCGATTGCAGAAAAGAAGCCCCTTTTCATGTTCTTTACCGGAAGCGACTGGTGTGGGTGGTGTAAGCGGTTGCAGGCCGAGGTGTTCTACACGCCAGAATTTGAAGCATGGGCGAAGAAGAATGTGGTATTGCTCGAACTTGATTTTCCTCGAAGGACCGAACAATCGGAGGCCATTAGAACTCAAAACATGAACATGCAACGAATGTTCGAAGTGCGCGGTTACCCTACGGTCTGGTTCGTAAATCCGACCAAAGCTGGAACAGAGATCAACTTTGCAAAGGTCGGTTCAACCGGATATGTGGCCGGTGGCCCAACTCCGTGGATAGCCGAGGCTCAACGTGTGTTGACGGCACAACCTGCCAATTGACCAACTAGCGTGTTGTTCAACTGTGGTGGCGTTGAAGCAAAGTGGTCTGAATGCGTCACCTATTGCATGCGGTGTTTGAGAAGGAATAAGAATAGAAATGGCAAGTAAGAAAGGACGGGAACAAAAGATCATTCCGGATAATATGGGGCCTTACGTGGCGCCAAAGTCCGCAGTTTTCAAAAACAAGGAAGACTTCGATAAAGCTGTTGGCCTCGATTTCATTACCCATGCCAATGAGGCAACGCGAAGGGGAGAGAAATTTCTTGCTGCGCTTTCTCATGGTTATTCTCCATCGGGTGCCTACCAGTTCATTATTGATAATTATGATAAGCTAAGCAGACCCGAATGCATCAGATACACGTTCGTAAACTCGAAACTTAAGAGACAAAGAGGCCTTTCGGATGTGATGGACGCGGTCGGTTTTCTCAAGACCCTCTTGGCAACAGGCAGAATAACCAAGAATCAGATCCTTGGCCGCAGTTTGAATCGCGAGGACATGGAGGAGTATTGCAGCGCCATGAATCGCAAGTTGGCATCTTATCTAAAAGAGAATAAGAAGGAAGGTCTTGATTACATGTTCGTTGCCACTGATGCCGCAGGACGGGTGGCGGGTATAACACGATATTCTGACGCTTTCGAATGTCAGGAGATCGGTTGTATTGTGAATGACAGGCAGGAAAAGGAACTTACGCTCACGCCACAATTCATACTCAAGACCAAACGAATTGCATTCTTGGCCACCAAGTCGGAGAAAAGACGTGCATTGGCTTGGCTGTTCTACCAGTATGCGCGGCACGATGAGAGTCCGAGCTTCCTCCGTTTCATTGACGATTCGCAAAAGCGGTTGATGGTTTACATTGATGACAATGCCCTTACGTGGCCACAGATCGAAATTGAGCGTGAAACTGAATACGGAACGAGCAACATCAAGATCGATACGGCAAAACCATACAGCTATTTTGCAAAGAGCAACAAGCCTGTCATTTTGCTGATACATGGATTTCTTGGCCTCAATTCATACGATGCACTGCTAACTGCCATCCCGACCAAAAAGTATTTGGCAGCCGCCATGCACTACGGCTCGGTGCCCTCAGATCTGCCTATCAGAGACTATTCCAAGCACATAGTGAAGAACATAGATGCGGCCGTGCAGCATTTCGGTGACCTTGGCCATCCGGTCTATCTCTATGATCATTCGATGGGTAATATTTATTTCCTGATGATGGAAAATTCGTTCAACGAACTTCCAGGCATCAAGAAATACCTGAAGGGTAGGATAGGGGCAAATCCATTTTTTGGAGAAGAGGCCAAGCACGCTCTCCTAGGTTTTCTGGACAACGTGATACTTCCATCTGGTCAGGGCCCAACAGAGAAGACCCTGTTTTATGCGGCCCGGAGAATAATTCCGTTGGATTCAAAGGTTGGAGTAAGAAATAGAGGAATTTCCATGTCAGAATGGCTCATCAGCAAGGATGGCGCCTTACGAGACAGGGTTTGGAAAGCCGCAAAGGCAAGGATACTTCAACTGATGACAAGCTTGGATTCGTTGCCGCATCTAAATCGAATTCCGATTGAAAACGCACTGAACCGACTACCAGCGAAACTCTTTGTCATCCAGACCCATTCTGCACTCTTGGAATCGAAGGCATTTGACAGAATGACCTCTTTGCCGAACATGGAGATGCATGGAATTCCGATCATCATCCTAAAAAGTGAACGTGATACGGTGGCTAAATACGTGAATCGCATTTACGACAACAGTCACGCTCAAGTGATAGACGTAACTGACCAAGGAGAACGCGACACCTTTCGCGAGCATCTCTATCACATGGTCAATCCGATGCTGGCCACTGTGGTCATCGATGAGTTCATTTCGCGCACGGAGGCCAACAATATTGCAGGTGGTCGAGGCGATTCAAGGCCCGATCAGCAACTTGTTGCCTAGTATGAGCCAGGTTCGTTTGGTCTGGGGTATCGCCATTTTCCTTTTCGGTAGTTCAATTTCTGTTTCAGGTCAAGTTGCAAGTTTCGATAACGAGATGCATCCCACCGCCCCCGATTATTCGCTGTCGGAAAGTTGGTCGGCACTTCCATTTCGGGAAGATGTGGCCGACATACTGCCAAAAGACGAAGTTTGGATAAATGATAGCTTGAAGGATGTGGATGTGTTCTATGTGCATCCGACCATCTATCAGAAAGGTCCGCTTTGGAATGCTGACCTGAATATGCAAAAGATCAATCGAAGGGTAGATAAGTATCCGGTCAGACTGCAGGCCAGCGTATTCAACGCTTCATGTCGGGTGTATGCCCCCAGATATAGACAAGCGGTGGTCAAGGTCTTTTACAACGAATCGTTCGATGGCGAAAAGGCATTGGATCTAGCATACTCAGATGTGAAACGCGCATTTGAACACTTTCTGACCCATCATAATAACGGTAGGCCATTCATTATTGCTGGCCACAGTCAAGGAACACATCATACCAGAAGACTGCTTCGCGAAATGATAGATACTACCGAACTCAGAAACAGGATGGTGGTGGCCTATGTCATAGGTTTCACCCTTGTCGATACGCTCTATCAGAATCTGAAGATCTGTTCAGAACCCGAACAGACCGGTTGCTACGTAACTTGGATGAGTTACAGCGAAGGTTTCATTCCAGAAGGCAAATGGCATTTGCGTACCCAGAGCATCAATCCGCTCAGTTGGAAACTCGACACCACAAAGGTCACCGTTGATAATTACCAATCAACCGTGGTATTCAATCCCAAGCGAATTAAAACCAGACCGATGTCTGTTAGCATTGCTGACATAGGAGGAAAGGTGCTTTGGGTGGAGACGAAGGCTCCGTGGTTTAGAATGATGAAAGACCTCCACGTGGCCGACTATGGTTTGTTCTACATGTCCATTAGACAGAACGTGGCAGATAGGATCAAAGCATTCCGTTCCCGAAACTGATCTCCAGATACAGATCGACCAATTGTCGACCGGTCTATTCAACCAGGAATTTGATCGGCTTGGACGGAATACCATTCTTATCCAAGGTTCTGAGCATGTACATACCCGTATGAAGGGTACTTATGTCGATGCTGTTGCCAATCACTTGCTGCGTCAATATCATTCTTCCATCCAACGTGAATATCTCAGCGTTGGTATTTCCAAGTTGAACACCAGATGCGGCAATCCAAATGCGGTCTGTTGCTGGTGATGGGAACACCTTGAACCCAACTTCCGATCCACGATCATCAATGTCGGTGGTAAGAGGCGGAGGAACGGTTGAAAAGGTGAATCGAGCCGGGTTGCCGATGCTGTCGTAGGCATATTCGGCTATGGCCAGCTTTTCAAGCTTAGAATGCCACGTGTATGTAACGGAAGTGTCCAACTTATCGGATAAAACGGCCCAAGCAGAAAACGAAAAAAGCTTGTATTCGAGAATGTCGTGAGTAAAATCAACCGATTTGACCCGCAGAGCATCGTACGTCCCGGTGGGGGTGATAAGCGTTCCGTAGGCATCAGTGGTGTCGTACACGTGTCCAGTATGCGTAAGTTTTACCCTGTATACAGGAATCGGTGTTGGAAGCCCGGCACCGTTCGCTTCTGTAATGAACGCATACGTGTCATTGAACCTGCTTCCGAACGTTCTCGGAAATTGATGCAGAACGAGCGGATCGGAAAAAGGTGATGAGATCTGTTGTCCGTTACCAAGCAGGTCTCCGGCCGCTCCCGTTGTGGTCATCGCATTGGCAGTGTGTGTAAAATAGAGGTAAGAACCAGTTCCGCCCGTCATGGCATAATTTGAGCTGCTGAATGCGGAAGAAAATGGTGTAGAAGCCACTGTTACTAACGTTGTAGTGTTGGTTGTATCAATAATGGCCGAAGAAAAATCCCAGATCTGGTTGGCGCCTGCACCACCCGGTCCATAGGTCGGAATGGTGTCATTGTGTCTAATAACCACATCTCCAACAACGGTCATGTCCGTACTCAGAAGCGTGATCTGCGCCTGACTGATCAGCGAATTTGCGAGAACAAGGAAGAGTGAAAAAGCAGAAAGTAGAGTTGGTTTCATAGCTGTGATTTGGATTTTATGCTCCGAAGATAAGCTAGTTCTGGTTTCTTTTGCTCAGCAAAGTTTTATTCGATGCACGCATTGCATATCTTAGCAAGATGAAAAAACTCATTTTTTGCGCAATCTCAATCATTTGCCACTCTCATGTGGTCATGTCTCAGGGCACCTTGGTGGAAGATACCATCATCCTTCATCTTGATCAGGCTGGGATTGATGCGGTGCTCATTCAGAACGGATTTCCCGTTGGCCTGCTTCCTACCCCCTATGAAGTGGACGTGCATAGAGTGGTTTACAACACTCCGGATGTTCACGGACAGCCAACAACAGCTTCTGGTCTCATCTGCCTGCCAAGTCAGGATACGTGCGCTATACCCATGATGGCCTATCTACACGGAACCAAGGTGAGAAGGACAGAGACCTTCTATTTCTTGGAAGGCGAGTGGTTTCTGGGGGTAATTACAGCCGCATCGGGTTATGCCATGTGTCTGCCTGATTATTTGGGATTGGGTGCAGGCCCGGGCATTCATCCATATCAACACGCTCATTCGGAGGCTACCGCTTCGGTGGATATTCTTCGTTCTTGCCGCATCATCTGCGAGCAAGAATCTAAGCCATTGAACGACCAACTTTTTCTCATAGGATATTCGCAAGGAGGCCATTCCGTGCTTGCCACACACCGAATGATACAGGAAGAACTTTCGGATGAGTTCGTGGTTACAGCATCGGCACCGGGAAGTGGTCCTTACGATATGACCGGTGCGCAGCTTGATATGGTATCTAGTTTCGAGCCCTATTCGCAGCCCGGCTATCTGCCTTTTCTCATTCAATCGTATCAATACGTGTATGGAAATCTTTACGATTCGATCCAACAGATCTATGTTCCGCCCTACGATGTTACACTTCCTCCTTTGCTCGATGGTAGCGTTGGTATGGGGGAAATCAATCAGGCTATGCCTTCGGTGCCCCGGGACATCTTTCAGCAGGATTATCAGGACGCATTTTTTTCCGATACGCTTCATCCAGCCTATTTGGCCCTTAAGGACAATGACGTGTATCAATGGGTGCCCGAAGCTCCCGTTCTGTTCAATTATTGTCGAAATGACGAGGAGGTCAGTGACCTGAATACGCTGGTGGCATCAAGCTACATGACGAACCAAGGAGCATTGAACATAGATGTTATTGAACGTGATACCGTTATCGGGCATTTCGCCTGTGCCGAACCATCCATCATATTCTCAAAACTCTGGTTCGATTCCATGGCCGATCTGTGCCATATGGGCGGTGTCGGAATAGTTGACAATACAACTTCT
>CAMCFW010000150.1 GCA_945874195.1 Chryseobacterium gleum | reverse complement strand
TCATGTCTATAATTTAGATAGGGAAGTCTGTGTTATTCATGCTTGACCCATGGTTGGAATCAAGGGGTTAAAGTACTATTTTTAGCATAATACCGACATGGACCACTGTAAAACTCAATAAGGTGTCATTTCAGGCAACATTGGCTTATGATCTATCTCGAACAGAGTAATCTCAATGCCCATTTCCAACCATTACGGGAACCACCTTTTGAAAGTTGGATGACAGAATGCGCAACTGATACATCCCTTGAGGCGCTGATGTGACATCCAGATCAATATTGTTTGGACCGACCTGCATTATGGTCCGGGCTTGAAGAAGCACCCGTCCCACCAGATCAACCAATTCAAGCCTCAGATGGCTTTCAACCAAGGAATTAAAGCTCAGATTCAATCGACCGATGGTTGGGTTTGGAAATGTTCTGAGATCTGAAAGACCGCTCATTTCGCTGATTCCAACACTTTCCAGATTTAGAAATGCAGTATCAGATCCGCAGTCATTAAAAGCGACAAGCCACATGGGGCTGGTTCCTCCAACGGTGAAAGTGTGCGATGGTTCAAACTCTGAACTGAATATGCCATCACCGAAATTCCACTCATAGCTTGTGGCGTTCTGAGAATGATTGTTGAACGACACGTCAAACAATTCTAAGTTGGGAGAGAAAGCTGCCACGGGCAATGGATCAACCGTGACCTCCACCAAGTTGGACGAACTTGTGCATCCGATCCAATCGGTGATAGAGACCAAAAAGGTTCCGCTTTGATGAACGGTTATCTCATCGCTGATCGATCCCGTGTTCCATTCATAGTATGGATACCAGTCCGGAACCGTAAGCGTGACACTCTCCCCTTCACAAAATTGAATGGGTCCACTTGGTACGATGGTCGGCTGTGGAGGATTTGACACCTGTTGCACCTCAAAGGCCAGCGTATCGGTGCAGCCGGTATAATGGGTAACCACCACCCAATGGCTTCCTGCGGTGAGCAAAGCGTCTTGAGTGTTTATTCCCGAAGGGATCCATTCATAAGCGGCATAGGACTGCTCGATGTTTAGCTCGGCACCATCACTTCCTACACAATAATCGGTATGGCCTATAAGGGTCAAGGGAAGAGCCGGTGGGCAATTGATCTGCGCGAAAGCGGTCAGAACCTGCAGCAGTAATATGGAAGTTATAACTCCGGTTCTTGACATGAAGCGCAAAATTAGTACTTCCATCGGCTGATGCATTTGAACCGATGCTAAAAGAAAAGGCGATGATCACTCATCGCCTTTTCATCATGTTAATTCAGAGAATTATTTCTTCTGGGTTTTTACCAACGACTGATGTCCGTTGATGCTCACTTTCACCATGTAGATTCCTGCTGGAACCTTTGTAAGGTCAACATTCAATCGGTTTGCACCTACTCTGATAGAGCGCGTGCTGGTCTGAACCATTGCACCTGTTATCGAGTAGATCTCTACGGTTGCCATTCCAGCAACGGTTGAATTCACATCCAAGGTAGAAACACCATCAGTTGGGTTCGGATACATGCCCAAAGAGAAAACACTGTTTCTTTCAGCAATTCCGTTAGGGTTTACAACCGTCAAGGTATATCCGCTTTCGTCTAAAACAGTAGGAATTGCTTGTGGAAAAGCAATCGTCTGGCTTATAGGCGCAGGTAGCGTTGCAGAACCATTTGTCATAGAAGTAATGTTTATTGTGAAAACACCCGCTTCTGTTGGAGTACCTGAAATAGTAATTGTGCCACTTGCATTTGACACGTATGTACAAGGAGAAGCATTACAAACAGCAGTCAAACCATTTGGAAGACCTTCAACAGCCCAAGTAACGTCAGTTACATCAGCAGAAAGGTCCAAGTTTGGGTTTGGAATTGGAATTGGAACACCTGGAATTGAAATCGGGCTGCCTAAAACAGAAGTATTGACATCTGCAGTTGCAGGCACAGTGAAGGTCAAAACCTGACCAGCATAAGTTTGGTTAAGCGTTCCGCCAGCCAAAGTAGATCCACCAGCAGGGCTGAAGTTCTGTGCTTGCACAGAGAAAAGCGTTGCGGTTAGAGTAATAACCGATAGTAAAGTTTTTTTCATTTTCGTAATTGAGTTAAGGAGTTTAAGGTTCAAAGATACGAATACAACCCTTCGATCTTTACATGACAGACAAAAATCAGTTTGTAAATAAAAAACCACCCTGGAGAAATTACTCCCCAGGGTGGTTTTACAGTTCCTTTTCGGCCGGTATGTCAGATGCCGATAGGCACCCTTATTTTCTCCAGTCGCAGCAGATCGCTAAGTGACATATGCATGATGATGCGCATTTCCTGAACGAATCTTTTTTCTGATGCTGTCAATCTTTGTGCTGTGGTTTCCATGATTCCTGTGTTTTTTCGAGTGATTGTTTCCGATTGATATAACGCCATTGATCCATCGCGGTTTCCGATAACCGATAAACGACATCATAAACCTGATAATCGACCATTTTCAACTGAAAAGAGACAAAAAGTGAATATCATTGCCTCACTTAATACATGAAGATACTTGTCCTTTATTATTCCCAGACCGGCCAGTTGCGGCAGATCGTTGACCGTTTGCTTTCTCCTTTGGTCGGCAGGACTGAAATGGAAGTTGATGTGGTGAAAGTTGAAACCGAACATCAGTTCACTTTCCCATGGACAAGAATGGAGTTCTTCAACGCATTTCCCGAATCTGTCTATGGAACTCCGTTCAAATTGAAACCGATTGAATTCGACCGTACAAAACAATATGATCTGGTGGTTTTGGCCTACACGGTCTGGTATCTCAATCCGAGCATTCCAATTTCGAGCCTGCTGCAACACGAGGACGCACAACATATTTTCAATGGTAGAAAGGTGATCACCGTGGTCGGATCAAGGAACATGTGGGTTCTGGCACAGGAAAAGGTGAAACGTCATCTGAAGAAGCTCAATGCCGAACTCATTGGAAATGTGGTGCTGATAGACCGTAACAAGAATCTGGTCAGCATCATCACCATTATCAGATGGATGTTCTATGGAAAGAAGGATCCGTTCTTAGGTTTTCCGCGAGCGGGCATCATTCAGGACGACATAGACGGCAGCGAGAGGTTCGGGCGGGTAATAGCCAAGCGATTGAGTTCGAACGACCTTTCGGACATGCAGGTTGAATTGAACCCACTGGGAGCCGTGCATATTAATCCATCGCTGCTCATTCTCGAAAAACGGGCCACCAGACTTTTTGGGATGTATGCCAGATTTCTGAGCCGAAAAGGTGGTTTTTTCGATAAGAAACGTTCTGGTCGAGTGAGTCTGCTTTCTTACCTTCTGCCGATAGGCGCATTTGTTCTCTCTCCCATCACCACAATTTCGTCCTTCTTGATTTCCATCATGAAAAGAAAGGAATTGAATGAAGAGATTCGCTACTTCAGTCAAAATTCACTTCGCGACTGAACAATTTTACGTGTATTTACTTACTTGACTTTAATGGTCGGCAAACATACCTTTGCGCGCTTTGCCAGCCCCATAGATTGAGCAGTTGAAGGAAGTCTACATCACCTCATTAGCCAAGTTTCTGCCTAACGGTCCCATTTCTAATGATGAGATGGAATCTTATTTGGGCATGATAGGAGGCAAACCTTCGCGGGCCCGAAGGATCGTTCTTCGCAACAACGGCATCCAAACCCGATATTATTCCTTGAAAAAGGACGGAGCATTGACCCACTCGAATGCCCAAATGGTGGTTGAGGCCGTCAATAAACTTGGCATCGATACAAAGAAGATTGAACTTCTGTCGTGCGGAACATCGGCCACCGACCAGACTCTGCCATCGCATACGGCAATGGTACACGGCCTGCTCAATTCTCCGATGGAGATCGTTTCGCCATCAGGGGCCTGCTGTTCGGGCATCCATGCCATGAAATTCGGGTTTCTGAGCATCAGATCGGGCGAGGTATCAAATGCGGTCACCTCTGGATCAGAACTTATTTCGCCCATGATGATGGCGCGCAATTTCGAGTCTGAATCACGCTCAGTAGCAGAACTTGAAAGTGATCCGTTCATCGGTTTCGAAAAAGATTTTCTGCGTTGGATGTTGTCTGACGGTGCGGGTGCCGCGCTGCTTCAAGACCGACCTGGAGACAAGGGAATTTCGCTGAGGATTGAATGGATCGAAAGCCGCTCTTATGCAAACCAGTATGAGACCTGTATGTATTCGGCAGCCGATAAGAATGCTGACGGAACCCTGAGGTCGTGGAAAGAGTTTGAGCCGGCACATTGGCTCAACCACTCGGTTTTTGCCATGAAACAGGATGTGAAATTGCTGGGTAGCACCATTGTTCCGTTGGGTGGAAAATACCTGACCGAGATTGCCGAACGAAGGAACCTTGACGTTTCTTCTGTTGATCATTTTCTGCCGCATCTGTCATCAAATTTCTTCCGCCAGCAGGTTTACGACCAGCTAAAGGCCGATGGAATGGAGATAACCGAGGACAAGTGGTTCACCAATCTAGTTGAGGTTGGAAATGTGGGTTCTGCTTCCATTTATATCATGCTCGAAGAGCTTTTCAATTCTGGCAAATTGAAAGCAGGTCAGAAGTTGTTGTTGATGGTGCCCGAAAGTGCCCGTTTCTCCTATTCCTACGTGCTTCTCACGGTTTGCTGAAATGTTGGTAGGCCGCCAAAACGTCCTTAACTTCATTCCTCAGCGTCCGCCCATTGTGGTGGTTCACGGATTACTGTCGCAAAGCGAAAATACGTCCACGTCCGTTTTCCAGGTAGAGGCCGATCACCTTTTTGTCAGAAACGGAAAGCTGCTTCCTTCAGGATTGATGGAAAACATTGCTCAAACGGCAGCGCTGCGAAGCGGCTATCATTTTTCGCAGTTCGCGGATGGCAGTACGGAACCGCAACAACCGCCCATTGGATTCATTGGGGCCTTGAAGAACTTCATGTTTTCTGACCTTCCTTCGGTCGGTTCAGAGATCAGGACCACCGTGATCGTGACCCACGAAGTAATGGGAATGCAGGTGGTTGAAGGCACCGTGGTGTGTGGAAAGAACCAGATCGCCTCCTGCGAAATGAAGATCTTTTTAAGTCAAGAAAACCCTGCGGAAAAAGCACAGTAGGCATATTTTTGCACAAATTCGAACCATAATATCAAAGCGCATGTCAGCAGAGTTGATCGAAAAACTAAAGAAGCAGATCATAGAAACCCTCAATCTTGAGGACCTTACACCTTCCGACATCGACCCCAACGACCCACTTTTTGGGGATGGCGGCATCGGACTCGATTCAATCGATGCGCTTGAGCTTATCGTGCTCATGAACAAGGAATACAATATACAGATAGCCGACCCTGAAGAAGGTAAGAACGTGTTCCGATCCATAAAGAGCATGGCCGATTACATTCAGGCCAATTCCTAGATCTTTAGTGTTCAGAACGGCTGAAAACACCGTAATATGAAAGTCATACCCCGATTATTTCTAGGTATTGTTGTCGGAGTGGTCACCCACCTGGGAATCATGTACCTTTTCGATGGAAATGCCATGGATTGGAAAAAGGAACTTATTCAATCCACAGTGGTCATGACGTCTGTAATGAGCGTTTTCTTTTTTCTCAGAAGGAAAAACGATCAGGGTTAATTCCTCTCCGAAATAAATTTCGTCAGGTCGTCCTGATAGCTTTTAAAGCTGAAAGAATTCACCACACGATAATAGTTCTGGCGGTCAATGCAGTAGTCGTAAGCAAACTTGGCCACCATCAGTTTCGAATCGTCATAGCTGAAAACACTGAGAAGATCAACAATCTGATCCGAACGGAAACACTGCTTCGATTTCACCATCATTTTAGCTTGTTTCTCCATCGAATCTTTGAAGGACGCTGACCTCACCAGTTCTTTTGATCTCGTTCATTTCCGCAGCCGTAACTTCGCAAACAGGCACTGGGGGGGCGACAGGT
>CAMCFW010000149.1 GCA_945874195.1 Chryseobacterium gleum | reverse complement strand
CATTCTGGTTCCCGATGTCAATGCGTTTCCGGGACATATTGCGTGCAGCTCTGCTTCTCTGTCCGAGATCGTTGTGCCCATAAGGGGCCGAGCAAATGTGGTGGCGGTTTTGGACGTGGATAGCGATACCTTGAACGATTTCGGTGATTCAGATAAGCAAGGTCTTGAACAGATAAGTGAATTACTAAGCCCCCTGTTTCAATGAAAAGGATACTTGGCGCAATGGTGGTTCTGACCATGTTCGGATGCGCACAGCAGGTGGCACCCACAGGCGGACCAAAGGACGAGACCCCTCCGAAGGTCTTAGCTGAAAGTCCAGCAAATCTTTCAACCAACTTCAGTTCAAACCAGATCGTTATTTCCTTCGATGAGTTCATCGAGCTCAAATCTCCGTTAGAACAAGTGGTGATATCTCCACCGCTGCCTAAGCCTCCGTCTTATCTACTGAAACAAAGATCACTGGTGATCAAGTTTGACCAAACGCTGAACCCGAACACGACATACACCATCAATTTCGGAGAATCAATCGCAGATAACAACGAAGGCAATATTCTGCAGAACTACGTTTATGTGTTCAGCACGGGCGCCCATCTTGATAGCATGGAAGTGAAGGGTCGGCTGGTGGATGCAATCACCGGTGATGGAGAAAAGGGGGCGTTGGTCATGCTCTATAGGTCCGATGAAGATTCCCTTCCACGCACAGTCCTGCCTGATTATTTCGGACGAACGTCTGACGATGGCGGTTTCCATATCAAACATGTGGCCGACCAACCTTATCGCATCTTTGCTTTGAAAGACGAGAATACCAACTACAGGTTTGACGTTGGTACAGAAAAGATCGGTTTTTTGGACTCCTTAATAACCCCATACACGGCCGCAAGCAGCGCATCGACCGATTCTGCGACCTCCACCGACTCATTAACTGTGCTTAAAAAGCAAGGTGGATCTACCGTTCCTTCCTATCAGATCACCATGTTCGTGGAAGAGGACACGGCCCAGTTTCTGAAGAAATCGTATTGCGAACATTACGGCAAGCTTGTGTTCGTTTACAATCGGCCCGTTTCAAAATTCGACATTGAAATAGAGGGACATACTGCAAAGCGGCAATGGCTTCTAAAAGACCTGAACGCATCGCGGGATTCCATCATCGTCTGGACTACTGATGTGGTACCCGACACCATGCGTCTTTTGGTGGATGTAGGTTCGGGCAGCCGCGACACGGTGGAGATGACCATGAAGCCAAGGTCAGATGAAATTGAAGTTGCCGGTCGTGCAATGGGAAAAGGCGCAAGAAGAAAGACCATGGAGAAGTTGGCTTTGACATACACCACCTTGCCAAGAAAAGGACAGGCCCCGAGGCCCGAAGGTTCACTTTCTGTCATTTGGCGACACCCGATAATGGGCACCGACCTTTCGAGGGTCAAACTGTACGAGGACTCTCTGCGGGTCAAGTTCGATATCCGGTCCACCGATCCTGCACTCAGAAAATTCGACATGGTTTATCCATGGAAAAAAGGAAGCAATTATCGCGTAGTCATCTTGGACAGCGCCTTCATGGACATTTTCAATCTCTGGAACGATACGGTTGAGGTTGAATTTGTGGGGACAGACAAGAACATTTTCGGAGAACTCAGCCTGAATGTTTCTAGCAAACCGAAGCAAAGCCTTCTCATTGAACTCTCTGGTGGTTCCAATGCTCCAATTGCGGTAAAGAAGGTTTCGGACAAGGGAATTGTCCAGTTTGAAGAGCTGGAACCCGGAAAATATACGCTCAGTGTCATAACCGATGTCAACTCGAACGGCAAATGGGACAGCGGATTCTATGCCGAGAAAAAGCAGCCAGAACCGATCAAGGTCATTCAGGCGGGAATTGAGGTGAGAGCCAATTGGACCATGGAATTGGAGTGGAACCCCGATGCGCCCAAGTAGATCTTCGCTGCCACTATATTTACACTCATAGAAAGCCCGTATGCACAAGTTCATTCTCGGTATCTTTTTTTTGTTGATGGCGATCGGCTCGTTTGCACAGGAAACCCCCGACAGCACCCTTGCCCAAACCCCCGTCAAAAAGAAGCGGAAGCCGCCTAAAAAGGAAATGCTGCTGATCAATCTCAATTTTGATAGTTGGATCGGACAGCCATCAACCATCAGCCCGAAGTGGTTTTCGTCACGAGGCGTTGATATAGCGGTGCTTTATGATTACGTGATCGCCAAAACAAATTTCAGCGTGGCTGCCGGAGTCGGGTTCAATTCCCATAATATTCACATGGAGGCCTTTCCGATAGAATACTCCGTTCTTAAGGACCCGACAAACCCTAGCTCAGTGGGCAGTTACACGCATCTTGACCCCGCCTTTTTTGACGGCAAGAAGATCAATGTCAATAAACTCTCCACCAACTTCATCGACATTCCCATCGAATTCAGATTCCGCTCAAACCCAGGAAAAAACGGGAAGCGGATCGCAGCTTCAGTCGGGTTCAAATTGGGGTGGTTGGCGCAAAGCCACACCAAGACACGTGTTGACCAGGACTTTCTTTACCAGGGAATCAATTTCCGGGAAAAGGTAAAAACCTACGACATCCCCAATCTCAACAGGTTCAGGTATGGCCTCACGGCCCGGCTAGGTTATGCCAATTTCTACGTCAATTTCTTCTACTCGCTCACGCCTCTTTTCATTAACGGCAGAGGCACGGAAGCCACCCCCATCTCTGTGGGAATTGGGTATAGTTTGTTCTAGTCAGCCGAATAAAATTGCTAGCCAGTGACATTTGTCAGTTTTTAGGCATCATTAAAATTTGATCTGGAGTTTAATATTTTGAGAATGTTCGGTTGGATTTGGTCCAAGACACCGACCTACAATAATTCATTTTTTTAAATCAAAAAGCACCAAAACAAATTCAGTCTTGATGAAAACCACATTGCTGCACCGACACAAAAAATTTGGGACTGGAATCTTAAATGAACGTTAAACATGACTTAAAATGTCATGTCGCAGGTTGAACATCTAATGGCTTTCTGTTGTAAATTTGTTGGGAATACCACGATGTGGCTTAATGTAAGTAGCGTATCTAAAACCTTAGTCTTAAACGTCACCCTATGAAAAAGTCCTACAATCTCCTTCTCCTTTCCTTCCTAGTGTTGGCAACACCATTCCTTGGCCATGCACAGAACGTTGGTGTGGATGTGGCATCGCCCGTCCAGAAGCTTGATGTGGCCGGTGGACTTCGGATCGGCAACACCACCAACGGAGTTGCGGGCTCCGTCAGATGGAACGGCACTAATTTCCAGGTTCACAATGGAACAACGTGGATAAACTTCGGGGGGGGCGAGGTTAACTCAGTGACGGCCGGTAACGGACTCCTTGGTGGTGGCACAGGCGGTGCTCTTACCTTGGATGTGAACGTGGATGGTACCACCATTCAGATCAACGCGGACATCTTGCGCGTACCTACCGGTGGAATAAGCACCACACAGATACTTGACGGAACGATCTTGACCGGTGACATCAGCACAGGAGGAGTGACCAGCAGCAACATTTTGGACGGGACCATTTTAGCAACAGACATCGCCACGGGCGCAGTTGCAACAGCCGAGATACTCGATGCCACCATCCTGCCTGCCGATGTGGCCGCTGGGGCAGTGAACACCGTGCTTTCCACCAATTCATCAGGCGTTGTGGGCTGGAACAACCCGGCAACCCTGACCACCGTGCTTCAGGACCGCGATGCGGACACCCGTATCAATGTGGACAACGGAGGTTCGCCCGATGATGACCATATCAGAATGACCACCGTGAACGTGGAACGCGTCACCATTGACAACACGGGAGAAGTGGGGATAGGCACCAACACACCGAACCGCAACCTACATGTGGTTGATGCCACAGGCGGTAAGGTACTTGTGTCAAGGGGCGATGCCAGCACGACCCTGGGCGAGACCTTGGGTGAGATCCAGTTCGATAGCGAGGATGACACCGACCCATCAACGGTGGATGCCAGCGCGGTCATAAGGGGTATTGCCGCAGAGGACCAAGGAAACAGTAACAAGGGAGGCGAACTTGCATTCCTCACCAAACAAATAGGGGGTGGAACCGGTGGCGTACCTGCAACCGAAAGGATGAGGATCCTTTCCACCGGTAATGTGGGAATCGGAACAACCGCACCTGCTCAAAAACTCGATGTTGCTGGAACAGCACAATTCAGCGGGGATGTCTTCATAGGGGTTGCCGCGGGAACTAATAATGACCTTTGGCTCAGCGATAGATTGATCGATTGGGACAACGCAGGTTATTATGTTGATCCAGGCTCGAAGAGTGTAATGAATGAGATAGAGGCTGACCTTGGCTCAATCACAGATCCATCGTACACTTTCCTTGGTGATGAAAACACCGGAATGTTCAGCCCGGGTGCCGATCAGGTCGCTTTTACCAACGGAGGAACCGAGACAGTGCGTATCCTTGCCACTGGGAATGTAGGGATCGGTCTCACAAATCCAACTTACAAATTTCATGTAAATGGAAAGCTGAAAACAACAGGGATCAACGAAACATCAGATGAACGCTTGAAGAAAAGCATTCTGCCAATTGAGAAGCCTTTGCAGATGATTGAAGACCTTCGAGGCGTTACCTACTACTGGAGAAGGGACGAGTTTCCAGATCAGGAATTCGAAGCAGACATGCAGTATGGTCTCATTGCACAGGAGGTAGAGAAGGTGCTTCCGGAGCTTGTTGCCACAGACTCGGAGGGTTGGAAGTCTATCGAGTATTCGCATCTCGTACCTATTCTTCTCGAGGCCATCAAGGAGCAGCAAGAGCTGATTAAAGATTTGAAAACTCAATCCTTAATGAATCAGCAGGAATTGGAGAGTACAAAAGCACAATTGACCAATCAAGGGGTAGAATTCATGAATAGGTTAAATTCGCTCCAATCTCGATTCGAGTTACTTATAACCCGTGGAGTTGAGCAGGCGAACAGTAAGCCTGCGGAATAACCTTACCCACGGATTATTTCGACCGATTATACTGACATGTTGTTGGACGCTTGTCCTATCAGGACATGGTCAATTCTCGAATCGCACGTGTATATGCGAATGTCCTTCAGCGGGCCATTGATCTTTGGGGCTTAAGCATTTAGTCTACGTCAGCACTATAATTGTATTAATCGATTTAGCAAAACAAATGCGCCAGAAAAAGCGCAAAAAAGGAGCGGTTAACTCCCATATTTGCTGAAAATCCCTGCTTTAACAAAATCAAATCCGATTCTGAGGGGAACTTCGAGCCACTTTCTAACATAGTCTTGCGAATTTCGTTTATCAAAGATCTCAATCCTTGCAACGGTGGGGCACCACATATTAGCGCAAAAATCGTTTATTTGAAGCGATAATTTTAGGAATGGATTACGAAGGAGCGATCACCCATATATTGGATCGGCTTGAGAATGAGCTGGAAGAACATCTTTACTACCACGGAGGACATCACACCCTTGATGTGCTTGAGGCTGCAGAACGAATAGGTAGACATGAACTTCTGAGTGATTCGGATCTGAATCTATTGCTCGTGGCTGCCGCATACCACGACAGCGGGTTCCTTTATGGCCATCATGAGCATGAGAAGCGAGGATGCGAATTGGCCATGGACCTGCTTCCGAGATATGGATTTGATGCCGATGGGATAGCGGAAGTATGCAAAATGATCATGGCCACCAAGATCCCTCAGACACCGACCGACCGGCTGTCGGAGATCCTTTGCGATGCAGATCTAGATTATCTCGGGCGTGACGACTTTGAACCTATCGCCACAAGCCTTTTCAAAGAACTACAGCAATTGAACATCATTGGCACGACTGAAGCATGGAACCGGGTTCAGCTGGGATTCTTGCAGCAGCATCATTATCACACCGCCTATGGCAAAACGGTCCGTCAACCACAAAAACAACTGCATCTTGACCGGGTCAGAACCATTGTGAACGGTTACGACCGCTGATGACACAAGGTCGAGCACAATGAACTATTTTAGCAC
>CAMCFW010000148.1 GCA_945874195.1 Chryseobacterium gleum | reverse complement strand
GCACCAGATCGAAGGCCCCTTCGCCCCGGATGATGAATTCGCCCATGTGCGACACATCGAAAACGCCAACAGCGGTTCTAACCACTTCATGCTCAGCACTCAATCCTTCGTATTGCAATGGCATATTGTAGCCTGCAAACGGAACCATCTTCGCGCCAAGTTCAATGTGTTTATGTGCCAATGCGGTGCTTTTCAACGCGGTGAGGTCTGTGCTTTCTGACATGTTGGTTATCGGGTTATCGGTTATTTGAAATTCTGAACTGCCTTTGGACCTTGTTCATGCAAGGCGAACAAATGTAGAAAATTGGGAATGTTGCACCGACATGACATGCATTCGCGATCAATTAAATGATCGGGACGAACGAATAAAAATTTGTTACTCACCATTTCACTCAAATACCTATATTACGCCAAAATCGGGTTTTCTGAACAAGGGGAAAATTGGTTTGTTTTACACAAGGTTAGATTAAAGAAGTAAGAGAATTATGGGAAGACCGCCAACAAGGCCGAAGAAACTTAAGGACGGATATTACATTGAAGTTAGGAATACGGGTGCAACCTCTGGAATCAAGATCAGAAGAGATACTGAAGAGGAAATGGCACTTGCAGTTAAAGACTACGAAAAATCCAAAGAGGTGGTGATCCTAGGAGAATCAGTGAACGGCAAGTTCATTCATGACCCTAAGGTTGTTAAGAAAAAGTAGTCCATCGTTTCGGGCTTTCCCACCTTTATCTTTAATCATGGGCAAAACACGTTGTGGTTGGGTCTCTGATGACCCTCTTTACATTTCATATCATGATGATGAATGGGGTGTTCCGGTTCGAGACGACCATCGGTTGTTCGAATTTCTAATTCTCGAAACTTTCCAAGCGGGCCTTAGTTGGATAACGGTGCTGCGAAAACGAGAGAATTTCCGAAAGGCATTCGACCAGTTTGATGTGAGGAAAGTTGCCGCTTATGATGACGCCAAGGTTGAAAGCCTCATGGCGGACGCTGGCATCATTCGAAATGGGGCGAAGATCCGTGCCGCGGTTTCCAACGCACAGGCGTTCATTCAGGTTCAGGAGGAGTTCGGTTCGTTCAGCAACTACATCTGGGGGTTTGTGGATGGGAAGCCCGTTCAGAACAACTGGGCAACCCTCAAGCAACTTCCGCCCAAAACAGAACTTTCGGACAGGATAAGTGCTGACCTGAAAAAGCGCGGATTCAAGTTCGTAGGTTCAACGGTCATCTATGCTCACATGCAGGCCACCGGAATGGTGAATGACCACACCACGGACTGTTTCCGACACCAAGAAGTTAAGGCTTACTGAGCAACGGTCCGCGGATTCTTTCGCAAGACAGACAAGGTTAGCCAACTGGTCAAAAAACCCAGCAATCCAGTTATGACGGAAAGCAGGATCGCCCCGATGACGTATTGGATATAGCTGTCGTGTATATTATCCAGCGATAGTTCAGATAATCTATCGAACGGGATTGGTTCGCCATCCACAAACGGTTGCCCCATCACGTAGCTGAAATAGATGATGAACGGGATCAGCGGTGGAAGACTGATATTGGCCGCTGTGATGAACAGCACTTTATTCATCCGTAGAAAAATGGAGGTTGGAATTCCTATGAGGAGCTGAAAACCCCAAATGGGCAGTAGTCCGAAGAAGAATCCGAAACCGATACTGGCGGCTTTGCGCAGGTTGGTCTCCTCTGGTTTAATGGCTTCTTCTTTGATGAGTTTGATGAGTTTTCCTTTGAAGAGGAGTCTTTTCGGCAAATGATAAAGTGCCGTAAGAATGGTGAACCACGCATTCAGGAAACTGATGCGCGTGAAATCCGGTCCAGGACGGAAATGCGATACACGTTCGTTCGGGTCGTATTTCACCTGAATGGGAACCGAAACGAACGGCACATCGCGCCAAGCGAGCTTCACGATCACTTCAATTTCAAACTCAAAACGATTGGTCAAAAGACTGAGATTCTCAATCTTCTTAAGCGGATAGAGCCGAAAACCGGTCTGTGTGTCGGGCATATAGATTCCGGTTTGCAATCGGAACCAGAAATTGGAAAAGCGGTTGGCAAAGCTGCTTTTGGCCGCCATTCCTTCCGCTTCCAGATTGCGTGCGCCCATGATCACCGCTTCTGGATGCGACCGATGTACCTCAATGAACTTGGGAATATCGCTGGCGAAATGCTGTCCATCACTGTCAATTGTAATAGCGTAGAGATAACCCAACTCTGTTGCCTTGGCAAAAGCCGTCCTCAGCGCGTAGCCTTTTCCCTTATTCGGAACGTATGAAATTCTGACGATCCTGTCTCCGAAAGTCTCCAGAATTTTAGGGGTGTCATCGGTGGCCCCATCGTTCACCACGATCAGATCATCAGTGTATTCAAGCACGCTTTCAATCACGCGCCCGACCGTTCGATGGTTGTTGTAGGTCGGAACGATGACGCATATTCCCATGCGTTTAAGTTCCTGCCGATGATGGTCCAACTCAGCCGAAGATGCCATTCAGCTTAAAGTAATTGGTTTCGCCCGAACGGCCCACGCAGGTGAACATGTCCACTCCGTTCCGTTCGCGCATGTCGAATTCCAATTCCAATTGGTTGACCAAGGTCGGATCGATCACTGCAAGGAATTTGATCTGTCTGAACTCCTTCAGTTTCTTTTGATGATCTGTTAAACGGATAGCCTCGTCCAAAACCATTTGGGTAAGGGCAGCGCCTGGGGCTACAGGTTTGCCTGGAAAATGACCTCGATATACTCCGTGATCGGCATTCAAATGCACGTTGACCGTAAATCCAGCGTCAGTCTTTAGTTCGGATATCCGTTCGTAAAATCCTTGCAAACCGGTCATTTCTTCTTCAACGGCTCCAGTATTATCGAGAACGGAAATCCCTGGTGGTCGATCGCCAATTCGTCAATGCAGTCATCTCCCTGTTTGTATCTGACAGTTTTGGATGGTCGGTGACGTTTGGTCACGATCTTCACACTCGTAAGTTTGCCATTGTCAAAAACAGGAAAGAGTGTCTTTTTGTTCCACCGCCATTCACTGCCAAGGTCTTCAAAGCCGCTGTCGTACTGATAGTGAGCGAAGAGCAGCAGAATGTCCTCTGCCATCATGTCGAAGGTGGTTCGTCCGTCCAATTTCTTGGTGGCATAGACCTTCTTCCATTTGCCGTTTTTCCACTGCATTTCCAGCAGGTTGTTTCCCATTGGAGAGGTAAACTCCACGTGCAGCACATCGTTTCTTCGGTGATTCACGGCCAGAAAGCCGTTGATCGTGGTGCCCATGATATTGAACTCGGCCTTGTAAATAGCCTCCCCGCCCCGCGGAAGTATGTCGAACCGCTTGCCTGGAGCCTGTGCCTGAACCGAGGTTGCAAGCAGACTAAAAATCAGCAAATAGAGCTTCATCGGTCTTTAGGTTGGCCTTCACATTGGAGAAATGAATGTCTGTCATATCGCCAGAAGGGTCAGTCAAAGTTACTTTCTTAAGAATAGAACCCGCTTTGGCAAATTCAACATCGATCTGTTTGATGAACTCCTTCAGATTTTTCTCCTTTGGTTGAAGCTGAATGCGGATGTTCGTTCCGTTGGTCGAGAACACGGTCTTGTAATTCACGTTGCCCATGATCGAGCCATCAATACAGCCGAGAATGATCTCCTTCACCTGTCTAAGGATCTGGTTCATCCCCTTAAATTTCTTCTCCTGACCTTCTTCCTTCAATCGCATCGTATTGTCATTGATGAGGATGATGTATTCAATCGGTTCGGTGAATTCCCATCGCAATTTGTTCTCTTTCTGATAAACGAACACTCCTTTTGAAATGAGCTTCTCGGTTAGGAAAGCAAACGTTTTCTCTTGCTGAATATCTCCCTTGATGCTTTTCATCCCGGCTAAGGAAGCCCGAAGGCCCGACAGCATTGGATCGTTGACCTGAACGGGTTTCCAATCCTGTGCTGAAAGGAATAAAGGAAAAAGGAAAGGAAGAAAAAATATGGTTACTCTCTGCATATCAGACAGTTACTAATCCTTTTTGCAGCAACCATCCAACTTAGCGTAAGCAGCCGGATCCGCCTTCACACCATCCGCATCGAAACCTGCTTTTGATAAGGCCACCCTGATCTCTTCGGGTGTTGTCCTGTCAGGTTGATACGTCACTTTCACCGTATTCTTCTCGGCATCGATCTCAACCTTTCTAACGCCTTTGGCCTTTCGCACACTCGTGTCGATGTTGTAACCGCAATCATCGCACTTCATGCAATGGTCGCATGCAATGCTGGTTTTTATGGTGATGGTCTCCGTGTGTTCCTGCGCCCGCACACCGAGCATGAACATCAATAAGAAAATGGTCGCGAAAGTATTTTTCATGTTAGGTTATATAAGGGTTGATGCTGGATTGTTCTGGCACTGAAACGATCTTCATGCCATTCTGCCTACAAAGATGGATAATCTCGCGAAGCGCATCGGGCGTGGTCGGATTTGTGTCATGGAACAGGATAACGGTTGACTTTTTCAGATGGGGTCGAACGCGGTCCACGGTCGCTTTAGCTGTTCTAATTCTTCCATCCTGCGAACGGAGATCCCACCCGACCACTGTACATTTCGCTTTCCTTGCAGCCGTGGCGATTTCTGGCGTCATAACCCCGAAAGGCGGACGGAAATAGGCCGTTTTTTTGCCAATGACGCTTTGAACGGCCTCTTGTCCTTCGGTCACTTGATTTTCTGCACCTGACCTCGAAAAAACATACGCATGATTGTACGTGTGATTGCCGATCACGTGACCTTCGTCAATCATCTGTTTCAAAAGCTGTGGGTGCTTTTCGGCATTTCTGCCAATGACGAAAAACGTGGCTTTCACGTCTGCTTCGCGAAGCACATCCAATACTTTTGGTGTAACCTGAGGGTCGGGGCCATCATCAAATGTAAAACTGACCGTTCCTTTTTTTCCTCGCCAAAAAGTTTTCATGAAAAATTGCGAACCGATGTCGAACACGCCCCAACCGAGCGTGATCGAGTAAGCGAGGAATAGAAGGATCAGAACTTTCCAAGTAACAAATCCGAGAGTAATGGCCGGAATGAGAACGAGCACAAAGCCAATGGCAAGTATGTTCAGCCGTTGAAAGTTCAAACCTTTTCCAATAGAATGCTCAGCTCCTGACCGAACAAAGAATGACGGACCAAAATTCGCTTTGGATCGTGAAACGATACGTGACCGTTGTCAACTTTTCCAGCCTCGAAGGCTTTCAAGGCCAAGAAAAGTCCGAAACCGACTGATGTGAAATGCTCGCCTGAGAATTGGGTGTAGTTGAAACCTTCTCCTGAATTGGAAAACACCAGATCAGCTTCCGCATCCAGCTTTCCCGACAAACTCAAACCGACCATTTTGGCCACAGATGAACTCAATTTATTCTTAGACGCAAGGAAGAAGGCTCCGCCTTCGCCAACAATTGGCAATTCGTAACTTGCTGCATCAGCAAGTTTGGACAATAATTCAACTAATTCATCGGTCTTCTCATCAACCGCGCCCACCAGTACCGTTTCGGCATCGCCTTCACCAATAAGAAGTTCAGCATCCGAGAGCGCGTAACCCAACGACAGCGCGCCTTGCACATGCGTCATGTTGTAGCCGTGATTTCCCAACATCAGGGCCAACTGTCCTGCAATAGAATTGTGGGTGGATTGAATGAAGGCGGTTGGCGAAAGGCTGGTTTCGTTGTCCTTGTAAACCACTTCAAGGAACTTGAGTGTATCGCGAACACAGCCTAGTCCTGTTCCGACCGTGATGGCATCGCAGGTCTCCAAGCCAGCCGTTTGCAAGCACGATTTCCCTCCGGCTGCGCCCATTTTCAGCACGGTGCTCATTCTGCGCAACGTTGCAGGGCTCACAAAATCCTTGTAATCTGGCTGAACGAGTTGCGTTTGAGCATTGATCGTCACGAGCGAATTCCAAGGGTTTTCACTCCCGAAGGTGTCTTGAAACGATATGCAAGTGGCAGCTCCGAGATACATCATGCTTTCGAAAAAATCACCGTTGAATTATTTCCC
>CAMCFW010000147.1 GCA_945874195.1 Chryseobacterium gleum | reverse complement strand
CGCAGCTTCCATAATGGCCTCGCTCATGGTCGGATGGGGGTGAACCGTCTTGATCAGCTCATGCCCCGTGGTCTCCAACTTGCGCACAGCTACGATCTCTGCGATCATCTCCGTCACATTCGCACCGATCATGTGTCCGCCAAGCAGTTCGCCATACTTCGCATCGAAGATCAGTTTCACAAAACCATCCTTCGCTCCGGAAGCACTTGCCTTGCCTGAGGCCGAGAACGGGAACTTGCCCACTTTCACGTCATATCCGGCCGCCTTGGCAGCCGATTCTGTATAACCGACAGAGGCCACTTCGGGCGAGCAGTACGTGCAGCCCGGAATGTTGCCATAATCCAACGGTTCGGGATGGTGTCCCGCCATTTTCTCTACACAGATGATCCCTTCTGCACTCGCCACATGGGCCAATGCCGGACCTGGAATGCAATCACCGATGGCAAACACATGGGGAATGTTGGTCGCGTAGAACTCATCCACTTTGATGCGGCCCTTGTCCACGATCACGCCCACTTCCTCCAATCCGCAGCCCTGCACATTGGCCTCAATGCCCACGGCCGAAAGCACCACATCGCACTCGATCACTTCTTCGCCCTTCTTCGTTTTCACGGTCACCTTGCATCCCGTTCCCGAAGTGTCAACCTTTTCAACCGAACTTTCGGTCATGATGCTGATGCCTGACTTCTTGAACGACCGCGCCAATTGCTTGCTCACTTCCTCGTCCTCTACCGGAACAATGTTTGGCAGATACTCCACGATCGTCACTTCGGTGCCAATGGCGTTGTAGAAATACGCAAATTCAACCCCGATGGCACCCGAACCCACTACAACCATTTTCTTCGGCTGTTTGTCCAATACCATCGCCTCTCGGTAACCGATGATCTTCTTTCCGTCCTGCTTCAAATTCGGCAGTTCGCGACTACGTGCGCCCAATGCCAATATGACGTTCTTGGCCGTCACATCCGTCATCTTGCCGTCTGCAGCGGTCACCTCCACCGTGGTGCCATTCTTCAATTTCCCGAAACCCTCACTGTGGTCGATCTTGTTCTTCTTGAACAGGAACTGAATGCCCTTGCTCATGCCATCGGCCACACCTCGGCTACGCTTCACCATTGCCGAAATGTCGGCTTTGCTTTCGGCCACCGAAATTCCGTAATCGGCCGCGTGGTTGATGTATTCAAAAACCTGGGCACTCTTCAGTAGCGCCTTGGTGGGAATGCAACCCCAGTTCAGGCAAATGCCGCCTAGTTCTGAGCGTTCCACCACACCCACTTTCATTCCCAATTGTGAAGCACGAATGGCCGCCACATAACCGCCCGGCCCACTTCCAACCACTATCAGATCGTAACTCATTTCTTTTTCTTTTGGAGTTGCGAAAATACTTAGCATTGCTTCAAATCGTTCGGGTTCATTCCAATTGACTTCATTATTAATGCACAGGGCCAATTGACAGCTTCGCTGAAATCAGGAAAATCCTACCTTTTGCATCGCTTATATTTACGCATTAAATAAGGCTTAAGCATGAAGGTCGATTACATCGCGTTATCAATCCCCATCTTCTTTCTACTGATAGGAATTGAGTTGCTTTTCGGCTATCTGAAGAACCGGAAACTTTATCGATTCAATGATGCCTTGACTAACCTCAACCTTGGCATCGGATCCCAGATAGTTGGGGTGATGATGAAAGGATTGTTCTTTCTAGGCTATCTCTACCTGTATGAGCACCGTGTTCATGAATTCGAAAATAAGTGGTGGGTCTGGGTGCTTCTTTTCTTAGGGGTCGATTTCTTCTATTATTGGTTCCATAGGGCAAGCCACGAGGTGAATGCACTTTGGGCCGCCCATATTGTGCACCACCAGAGCGAGGACTACAACTTATCTGTGGCGCTTCGTCAGTCTTGGTTTCAGGGATGGTTCTCGTGGGCATTCTATCTGCCGTTGGCCGTAATAGGTTTCGATCCGATCATGTTCGCAGCCATGAATTCGTTCAACACGCTTTATCAATTCTGGATCCACACCACCACCATCAGAACGCTAGGTCCGCTTGAATGGGTGTTCAACACACCATCTCATCATCGTGTGCATCACGGAAGCAATCCGAAGTATATTGACCGGAACCACGCAGGAAGCCTGATCATTTGGGACCGCATGTTCGGTACATTTCAAAAAGAGGAGGAAGAAGTTATATATGGCATTACCAAACCATTGAACAGCTGGAATCCGGTGTGGGCCAACTTTCATTATTGGAAAGAATTTTGGGAATTGTCGAAGCAATCCAAAGGGTTTGACAAGGTGAGGGTGTTTTTCAAACCGCCCGGTTGGCAACCCAGTTATCTTGGTGGTTTTCAGGCGCCTGAAGAGATCGATCTGAAACGCTACCATAAGTTCGATCATGACGGACTGAGGCACGATCATATCTATGTATTCTTCGTTTTCATGGTTTCGCTGGCGCTTTCAACTGCGGTGCTGTTCTTAAAATCGAACATTCCGACCATACCTCTATACGCCACTATGTTCTATCTGCTGCTGACCTTAGGTCTGTCAGGCGGACTCATGGAGAACCAAAAATGGTTGATCCCAGCAGAATATGCGCGGATCTTCGCTGCATTGCTCATAGCACTGCTGTTCTGGGAACATCCGTATTTCCACGACATTCTGCGGAGCGCGTCCATATTGACGTTTGTGAACTTCGTATGGTTCAGTAGGGTTGTTAAACAAATTCGAAAACAAGGCGATGTTCAACTCACTTAAGCAATTTGCGCTGATCTATTATGCACTTATGGTGCTCTTCATGCTATCGGTGCTGTTTCATCTGAACTGGCTTCATTTTTCAGTCAAGCCAATGTTCATGATCTTACTGATGGCACTTCACCACTGGCAACTGAATGGCAGTTTCAGCTTTTTCTCGAAGATGGTGCAACTCGGTCTGTTCTTTTCGTTGATTGGCGATATTGCCTTGATGTTCGATGAGCAGATGCCGATCCTGTTCGTGGTTGGACTCGGGGCTTTTCTGGTGGCTCACTTAGGTTATGCATTAGCCTTCGGGAAGAGCATAAAAGATTCAGCACTTGGCATGAGCAAAGGAAAGGCATATGCGCTTGCACTGCCTTTCATCCTTTTCACTGGCTGTTTCTTCTTATATATTCAAGGTGGATTGCCAGCCGATCTTTATGTGCCTGTTTTGGCCTATACGGGAGTAATCAGTGTGATGGGCCTCACAGCGGCCATCCGTCACGGCCATGTGGATGCGAAGTCTTACCTATGGATCGTGGTCGGAGCCGTTCTGTTCATCCTTTCAGATTGTGTCATCGCCATCAACAAGTTCGTTATCGACTTTGAATATGATGCTATTCTCAATATGATCCTATACTTGAGCGGGCAATTGATGATAGCTTTTGGAGCGATCTTCTACGCCAAACGAGATGAACCGGGAGTTTCTGCCTGAGTAAACTAAGGTCAGGAAAGGTTCAACGGATTCTTAACCTTCTGCTTCAAAAGGGCCTGCTCCATCACTTCGTCCATGTTCTTAACGAAGTGGAACGTAAGACCTTTCACATAATCCGGCTCGATCTCGTCAATGTCCTTCCTGTTATCAACAGAAAGGATAATATCGGTGATCTTGGCGCGCTTGGCAGCAAGGATCTTCTCCTTTATTCCACCTACGGGAAGCACTTTTCCGCGAAGAGTTATCTCTCCGGTCATAGCCAGCCTGTCGCGCACCTTTCGCTGAGTGAAAAGCGAGGCCAAGGCAGTGAAAATGGTGATTCCGGCCGATGGGCCATCCTTTGGTGTTGCTCCTTCTGGCACATGAATATGCAAGTTCCATTCATCAAAAACGGAAGGCTTCAGACCAAGTTGATCGGCATGAGATTTCAAGTATTCGAGCGCGATGACTGCGGATTCCTTCATCACTTCACCAAGGTTCCCGGTCAGTGTGAGTTTTCCTTTTCCTTTGCTCAGGCTCGATTCGATGAATAGGATGTCGCCACCTACAGAGGTCCAAGCCAGACCGGTCACTACTCCTGCCGTTTCGTTATCGGCGTATCTATCTCTTTGCATTCTAGGGGCGCCAAGAATCTCCTCCACATCGCGTTGGGTGATGTTGGCAGGTCTGGGTTCGTCCATTGCCACAAACTTGGCACGGTTACGCACCAGTTGTGCGATCACCTTCTCCAGAGCACGCACCCCGCTTTCGCGAGTATATTCTTCGATGACCTTTTCAAGCACGTCCTTGTTCAATTTCACATCCGACTTTTTCAGTCCGTGTTCAGCGATCTGTTTGGGGACCAGATGACGCTTGGCTATCTCCAACTTCTCTTCGACCGTGTAACCGCTCACCTCAATTATTTCCAATCTATCGCGAAGTGCCGGCTGTATGGTTCCAAGACTGTTGGCCGTGGCAATGAACATGACCTTCGACAGGTCGTATTCAACCTCTAAGTAATTGTCGTAAAAAGCGTTGTTCTGTTCTGGATCCAGCACTTCTAGCAAGGCTGAAGACGGATCGCCATGAAAATCTGTTCCCACTTTGTCTATCTCGTCAAGCACGAAGACCGGATTTGAAGACTTCGCCTTCTTAATATTCTGAACAATTCGACCAGGCATGGCACCGATGTAAGTCTTTCTGTGACCACGGATCTCAGATTCATCCTTAAGTCCACCGAGCGAAACACGTATGTAACTTCTGCCAACTGCTTCTGCAACCGACTTTCCCAAACTGGTCTTACCGACACCCGGAGGACCGACCAGACAGAGAATGGGTGCTTTCATGTCTCCCTTCAGCTTCAGAACAGCCAAATGCTCGATGATTCGATCCTTCACCTTATTGAGGCCGAAATGATCGCGGTCCAATACTTTCTGAGCACGCTTCAGATCGAAATGATCTTTTGAATATTCGTTCCAAGGAAGTTCCAGCAGCGTATCGAGATAATTCATCTGAACCGAATATTCGCTTGCATTCGGATTCATGCGGGCCAGTTTGTCCAGTTCCTTGTTGAAATGTTCCTCCACCTTTTTGGCCCATTGCTTTTTTGAAGCGCGGGTTTCCATTTCCTTGATCTCCTGATCCAGCGAATTGCCTCCCAATTCTTCCTGAATATGCTTCATCTGTTGATTCAGGAAATAATCGCGTTGCTGCTTATCAATGTCGACTTTAACCTTCGACTGGATCTGATTCTTGAGTTCAAGCATCTGCAGGTTACGCGTCAGGTGTTCGAGCACCATTACGGCCCGTTCCTTAAGATCGGCAACCTCCAACATCTTCTGCTTTTCGGCAACCGATGCATCCATGTTGGATGAAATGAAGTTGATGAGGAACGATGGGCTTTCAATGTTCTTGAGGGCGAACTCGCTCTCGGATGGAATGTTAGGCGACTGCCTGATGATATTGAGGGCCAGATCCTTAAGCGAATCGACCAAGGCATTGAACTCTTTGCTTTTACGCTGAGGTTTAATCTCGTCAAAGGCCTTTATTCTGCCTCGGAAATAAGGCAGAACTTCAACGAATTCGTGGACCTCGAACCTCCGCTTACCCTGAATGATCACTGTGGTTGAACCATCTGGCATCTGAAGCATTTTGATGATGCGTGCCACGGTTCCAATGCGATTCATCTCTTTAGGCGATGGGTCTTCAATAGCCACATCCTTCTGCGCCAACACACCGATGACCTTGGTGCTCTGGTAAGCGTCTTTCACCAACTTGATTGACTTATCGCGACCGATGGTGATCGGAATTACAACCCCAGGAAACAACACGGTATTTCTCAGCGGCAGAATTCCAACAATTTCCGGAATCTCTTCCGTGTTCATGCTCTCCTCGTCTTCAGGAGATAATAATGGAATGAACTCTGAATCTTCCTCGATCAGATTCGAAAAATTCACAATGTCCTCGAACGGGTCACTCATTTACTTGGGGTTTAGGGGCAAAACTACTTGGATAACCTGCGGCAAACTGTCAACGAATGTGCCGAAGTTTCAAATTGCGCTGAGGTCGGTCAAATGGTCAGTTTCGATAACCCTTTGTCAGGTCGAAAACCGAACTGAGTAT
>CAMCFW010000146.1 GCA_945874195.1 Chryseobacterium gleum | reverse complement strand
GAAACCGGAATATTTTCAGGGACTTCGCGAACGCTATTACGAAGCAACCAAAGTGCTTCACAAGAAGATTCAGGATCACTATTCTGAACGGAAGTCTGAAATGGAGACCAACCTGGATGCCAAGAAGCAGATGGTGGCCCGTGTGCTCGAACTGGCCTCGCTGGAAGGCGCTTCGCTATCGAAATGGAACAAGAACACCGAAGAGGTGATGAAACTCCGTGAAGATTGGAAGTTAATTGGAATGGTGGAGCGAAAACACAACAACGCTGTTTGGAATGAGTTCAAAGCTGCCCTCGATAACTTCTTTGATAAGAAAAAGGAATTCTTAGGCGAAGCACGCGAATCGTTCCAAGGCCATAGGTCGGAGAAGGAGAAACTGATCGAACGGGCCGAACAGCTTAAGGACAGCACCGATTGGAAGGAAGCCACCGATAAATTCAAGCGCCTTCAGGACGATTGGAAGAAGATCGGTTCGGCAGGGCAGCGCGATGAGAACAAGCTTTGGACACGTTTCCGTGGTATCTGCGATGACTTCTTCAACCGTAAGAAAGCATTCTTCGATACGCTGGATGACCGTCAGGCGGCCAATTTGAAGCTAAAGGAAGAAGTGTTGGCGAAAATGAACGCCACCAAACTGGAAGGTTCGAAGGAAGATGGTTTGGCCGCGATCAAAGCTTTCGGAAAGGAATGGTCTGCCATTGAGCACGTGCCGAAGAACGACATGAAGCGCGTTTCAGACGATTTCGACAAGGCCAACGACAGACTTTATGCGCAGTTGAAAATGGATAAGGGTCAGGTTGAGAATGTCCGTTTCAAGGACAAGGTCGATCGCATGTCGGAAGGCAAAGAGGGGGGCGATCAACTTTATAAGGAAGAACAGTTCTTCAGAAAAAAGATAGATGAGAAGAAGGATGAACTGATGAAGTATGAGAACAACATGGCCTTCTTCAAGCACGCCAAGCCCGACAATCCACTGCTGATCAGTGCGCAAAAAACCATTGCAACGTTAAAGTCCGAGCTGGCACATTTTGAAGAGAAATTGAAAGTGTTGCGCATCACTCAGCGCAAGCTGCAGGATTGAAATTAATTGCTGCCCTTTACGCGGGCCAACATCTGCTTGGCCTCCAAATGGAAATGGCGGTCTTCCAACAGGTATTCTTGTTCAGGCTGCATGGATAGTGCCCGTTGCAGGTAGGTGATGGCCTCCTTTTCCCGACCATTCTCAATCAGTGCTTCGGCATGATAAATATTGTTGCCGATATCGTCAGGATACCTGCGAATGATGCTTGAGGTCATCTGCAACGATTTCTTCTTGTCTGGCCAGCTAAGAATGAATGGGATCTTAGGCACGCGCAGGTTAAGCACCGCCAACGAACGTTCGCCCACCGCATTCCTGAATTCAGGATCAAGCTTCACCAAGGTTTCCATCTCAGCCCTCACCTTATCAACCACGCCTTCCTTAGCCGCGCGGAAAACGCCCAGCACCTCGCCCCACTGTCCCAACGAACTAAGGTATTCGAACCGAAGTTCCTTGCTGATCGGATATTTCGGCACCAACCGGTCACCTATCTCCTTGGCGAGTTGGAAGGTCTTACGCTTGTCGCTATCAGAATCCTGCGTGAAACGTGCTTTGAAGATGTAGGAGCGCATCAGGTAAATGCCTGATTCCAACTCATGACTTTTGATGCTCATTGACTTCTGAAAATAGGCGATGGCCTTATCGATGTGTTCCTGTTTGGCCTTTAGTCCAGTTGCGCCTGAGGTCCGTTGGTTGTACCAGCGCACTCCTTCCTTGAAATCGCCTTGCGCAAAGGCGGTTGCCGAGCACAGGATCAAGGTCAGAATGGCGATGTTGGTGTTCTTCATGGATGGTGCACTAAAATAGGATGATCTTTACGATCTACGCTTCTCAACGGAGAAAATGTTGGAAAAATTGTCTCCAAGTTATTACCTGTTCCGTTCAGCAGGGTTAGGCACGTTTGTCGATCGCTTGTTCGAAGTTTTTAACATGGTCATGGCCTTGGTCAGTCCTTCCATGGTCAGCGGGAACATGCGGTCGTTCACCGCATGCTTCAATAGCTGGGTCGATTCGGAATAGCGCCACGTGTCCTCGGGGTTGGGGTTGATCCACACATGGTGCTTGAATTTCTGCGTGATGCGTTCCATCCACACCAGTCCCGACTCGGGGTTGTTGTGCTCCACGCTGCCGCCCGGTTGGGTTATCTCCCAAGGCGACATGGTGCCATCGCCCACAATGATCAGGCGGTAATCGTCATTGTACTTGTTCATCACCTCAAAGGTGGGAGTGATGTTGTTGAATCGTCTTCGATTCTCCTTCCAAAGCCGTTCGTAGAGGCAGTTGTGGAAGTAGAAGAATTCCAAATGCTTGAACTCATACTTGGCCGCGCTGAAGAGTTTGGAGCAGAGTTCAACGTGGTCGTCCATGGTGCCGCCTATGTCGAAAAGCATCAGCACCTTCACGTTATTCCTGCGTTCGGGCACCATCTCTATCTGTAGGAAACCCGCATTCTTCGATGTGTTTCGGATGGTCTTGTCCAGGTCCAATTCCTCCTCCGCGCCCTGACGGGTGAACACGCGCAGCCTTCTCAAGGCCATTTTCAGGTTGCGGGTGTTCAGTTCCTCCTTGTCGCTCAGGTCGCGGAACTCGCGCTTGTCCCACACTTTCACCGCACTGCGGTTGCGGCTACCGGCCTGTCCGACCCGATACCCGGCCGGATTGTAGCCATAGGCCCCGAAAGGTGAGGTGCCGGCCGTGCCGATCCATTTGTTTCCTCCTTGATGACGTTCCTTCTGTTCGTCCAGCAGTTCCTGAAACCGCTTGGCCAGTTCTTCCAGTCCGCCCATGGCCTCGATCATGGCCTTTTCCTCGTCCGTCAGGTTGTTCTCGGTCATATATTTCAACCAATCCTCCTGAATTTTGGCAAGGTCTGGCGCGGAAAGCTTCATGCTGCCGGCCACATATTGACTGAAAATGGCATCGAACCTGTCGAGGTGTTCCTCGTGTTTGATCAGCACTGTGCGCGCCAACGAATAGAACTCATCCACCGTTTCACCCAGCCCGGCCTTAACCGCTTCCAACAGCGTCAGATACTCCCGCAGACTGACCGGAATGCCTTCTTGTTTGAGCTTGAAGAAGAGTTGGAGGAACATGGTGCCTTATATGCGATGGTCCACGGTGCGTAAAGTCTTTCGATCGAGGAATAAAAGCATTATCACCCAAACATCCGCTCCAGCAGCGCAAGGTCCTGTTCGTTCTTGATGAGCGAACCGATATGGGGCGGTAGTTTACGCGTGCCTTCTGTGGGTTCGTCCTTCAACAGGTCATCGCGCAGAATTAGCGAGATCCAGTCCACCAGTTCGCTGGTACTGGGGCGTTTCTTGATTCCGTTCACTTTTCGAAGTTTGTAGAATTCGCCCAAAGCGCGGTTCAGCAGGTCTTCTTTCAGGTTCGGATGGTGCACATCCACTATCTGCTTCATCTGTTCCTCTTCCGGAAAGCGGATGAAGTGGAAAAGGCATCTGCGCAGGAAGGCATCGGGCAGTTCCTTCTCGTTATTGGATGTGATGATGACAATGGGGCGTTTCTTGGCGCGCACGGTCTGGTTGGTCTCGTAGCAGAAGAATTCCATCTTGTCGAGTTCGAGCAGCAGGTCGTTGGGGAATTCAATGTCGGCCTTGTCTATCTCATCGATCAGCAGCACTACCGATTCATCTGCATCGAACGCCTCCCACAGCTTGCCTTTCTTGATGTAGTTGGCAATGTCGTGCACCTTCTCGTTTCCCAACTGGCTGTCGCGCAAACGCGAAACGGCATCGTATTCATACAATCCCTGTTGTGCCTTGGTGGTGGACTTGATGTGCCAGGTGATGAGCTTCTTGCCCAACGCATTGGCAATTTCGTGGGCCAGAAGGGTCTTTCCAGTCCCGGGTTCGCCCTTCACCAACAGCGGTTTCTGCAAATGGATGGCGGCATTGACAGCCACTTGTAGTTCGCCCGAGGCGATGTAGGTCTTGGTTCCGGAGAAATTCATTGAGAATTAGGCTTTGGGTATTAGGTTTTAGGTAACGGGAAACGTTCAAACCTTGGTGTTCCAGATGTTCCAACTTTCCTCAGCCTGCCGTTCAAGCATTTGGAGTCCGTTGATGCAGGTGGCACCGCGTTTTCTACCATGGCTTAAAAATACGGTCTCAGCCGGATTGTAGATCATGTCGAACAGCACGTGTTCGGGGGTGATGGACTCGTAAGGTATCTCTGGGGCGGCATCCAACTTGGGGAACATGCCAAGCGGGGTGCAGTTGACGATGATGGAATGTTCCCAGATGTCTTCGGTGGTCAGGTCGTCATAGACCATGTCGCCCTCATCGGGAAAGCGCGAAACGCAGGTGCATTCGAGGCCGAGGTCGCTGAGCACGTGGTAGGCCGCCTTGGCCGCACCGCCCGTGCCCAGTATCAGCGCCATGTCGTGTCCGCCAATGTGGGAAGCAATGCTTTCCTTGAACCCGATCACATCCGTATTGGAACCCTTCAGCGTCCACGATTTGCCCACTCGGTTTATGGTAACGGTGTTCACCGATTGGATGGACCGTGCGCAGTCCGTGAGTTCGTCCAAGTAGGGAATGATGGATGTTTTGTGGGGAATGGTGACGTTCAGTCCCACCAGATCCGGTTCGTTGCGAATGATGGTTTCGAGTTCGTCCATCGATTCGATAGGGAAGTTGCGGTACTCCGCATTCAACCCTTCGCGCTCGAACTTGTCGGTGAAATATTTGCGCGAAAAGGAGTGGGAGAGGGGATGCCCGATAAGACCGAATGTTCTCACTTCTTCTGCTGCTCCAACTTATACTTTACGAATTCGAAGACCATTGGCAGCACCGAAAGACCAACGATGAGGAGTGCCACTTTGCCGATGTTGTTTCGGATCATGTCGAATTCACCGAGGAAATAACCTGCGAACGTGAGTCCGAACACCCAAACGGCACCGCCAACCACATTGAAGGTGAAGAATTTCATCGGGCTCATTTCGGCAATACCGGCAACGAAGGGCGCAAACGTTCGGACAATGGGAACGAAGCGCGCCATGATGATGGTCTTGGGGCCATACTTCTCGTAAAAGGCGTGGGTTGTGTCAATGTGTTCCTGCTTCACCAACTGCCGACCCTTGATTTTCCATTTGAGCGCCCGCAGCCCGATGTGCTTGCCAATAAAGTAGTTGGTATTGTCGCCAAGCACAGCGGCCACAAACAGAAGTAGGGTGAGTGCGGCCATGTCTAGATATCCCGAACGGGCAAAGAGACCTGCGGTGAATAGCAGCGAGTCGCCAGGAAGGAACGGCATGACCACCAATCCAGTTTCAATGAAGATGATCATGAACAGGATGAAATAAACGTAGGTGTCGTAGGTGGCAAAAAGCCACTCGAAATCAAGGTCGAGAATGTGTTGAAAAAGTTCGAGCATGGTACTTTCAGTATTGTTCCAATGAAGGGTCGATCTCCCTTCCATAGGCGAGAATCCCGCCCTTGAGGTTGTGAAGGTTGGTGAGGCCGAGTTGCATTTCCAATGCGGTCACCACGTTGGCCGACCGCGCACCGCTGCGGCAATGGATCACCACGGGCACATCCTGCCGGATCTCCGAAACCCGGTTCAATATTTCGCCCATCGGAATATGGTCGGCACCAATGGAACATATCTCCACTTCCCACGGTTCGCGAACATCGATGAGCTGAAACGCCTTTCCGGCATCTTTCATCTGTTTCAACTCCTGCACAGTCACTTCTTTCATTTCTGTTCCTTCTTTGTAGCGGCTATCACCTTGTTCACATCAATGTTCGCGGGCAGATGATTGAAGAACGTGTCGCCACGCACTCCCAGCCGTAGTGTTTCCAGCGGAATGACCTCGTTAGGTGCAATGTTTCCAAGGTTGACGTTCGCTCCCAGCAGATTGATGAACCATACCTGCTGTGGTTTCTGCGGGGCTTCCCAAAGGATGCTGTCCTTCGGGATCACCTCCAATATCTTGTTGATGAGCGACACGTGTGCCGAACCG
>CAMCFW010000145.1 GCA_945874195.1 Chryseobacterium gleum | reverse complement strand
CCGATCAATAATACTTCGCTCAATTCAAATGTCTTTTATTGGGATTTCGGATTCGGCACGCAGAGCTCGCAAGAAGAACCCGGCATCATCAATTTTCCAGCGCCTGGAACATATAATGTTCTGCTTGGCGTGTCGAATACCTTGCTTGGCTGCAACGACACCACGGTAAAGACCGTTGTACTTCACCCTATTCCTCAGATATCTGTTTTGGGCGATACGATCTGCGAAGGCGATCCAGGCCAGATACAAGTGATAAATCCTGAACCAACTTCGCTCTACACGTGGAATTCGGTGGTGCCTGTGGCCGATGTGAATGCCACGGTTACAACCTCATCGCCCATATTAACCGCCTATTACGAATCGGTTGTTCTGGACACCAATGGATGCACCAATGCCGACACCGCCATCATCCATGTCATCAATCCGCTGG
Organism: Chryseobacterium gleum; assembly: GCA_945874195.1. Taxonomy (GTDB): domain Bacteria; phylum Bacteroidota; class Bacteroidia; order UBA10329; family UBA10329; genus UBA10329. The sequence continues at coordinate 5,637 of CAMCFW010000145.1, read as the reverse complement.
TGCTAAGCGATTGGGACACGACCATCGTTATTGGGGATAGCATTTGCATGCCCATTGATGCCGAAGCTGGTCTTTACATTTTCGATTGGACTCCGACCGATGGATTGGATTGCGACACCTGCGCCAGCCCTTGTCTTCAGCCTTTGGAATTGGTGAGCTATTCAGTTACCGTTACCGACATTCTGGGCTGTTTCACTGCAACAGCAAATTATACGATCGACATTTATCCGGAAACCTTTTTGGCCATGCCCACCACATTTACGCCCAACGGGGATGGACACAACGATGTGATCAGCGTGGAAGGTTGGGGGATCAAGGAACTTATCGAATTCAGGATCTTCAACCGGTGGGGCGAAGAGATATTCTTCACCAACATTGAAGAGCAGGGATGGGATGGCCGGTTTAAAGGCGTGTTGCAGAACAACGATGTGTATGCTTACAAGATAGCTGCCACCACGTGGCGCGATGAACAGAAGACCCTGGAAGGGTATATTAACCTATTGAGGTAGCCCTACTGTGTTTAATCAATGATCAATGGGGGGCAGACGCTTCAGCTTTTTCCCTTTTTTGACATCCTTTCAATTTCACCGAGAGTCCAAAGTCGATATCGTTCCATGAGTTCTTCGCCATCAGATCCTCTCATAGGGTTTCCAAAAGTGATGTGAGCGGTTGTCCTCCATTTGGTAAAATTTCGAAAGAAGTGAGCGCCCATGTTGTCATCGCCTACCCATGCAAGATCAGGATTCTCGTAATAAATGGCCACTGGAATGATCGGAAAACCCTCTTCGGCCGCATTATGGAACATGCCTGGCTTTAGGGGCAACAATCCTTTTCCATCACCGGTCGTTCCCTCAGGAAAAATGATGACCGACCGACCTTTCCTTATCCGATCACTGATCTCGTTCTTTGTATCCTGTCGACTTTGCTTGCTGTTTCGGTGAACATAAACGGTGTTCACTGCACTGGCACCCCAACCGATAAGCGGCATTCGTTTCACTTCTATCTTGGCCACAAAAACTGTGATCGCGTATTTGGGTATCATCCAAATATCAAGGTAAGAAAGGTGGTTTGACATCAAAAGACCGACCTGTGGACGTTTGCCATGCAATACAGTTCTCACTCCGAAGGTTTTCAGCATCATGACCGACCAAACCCGTTGAGTTCCGAGCGCCCAACGATGCCCACCGATGACCGAACCAAGCAACGCAACAAGCGTGCAGACCAAGGTTCCAACAATAAAAACCAATGATCGGAACAGAATAAGAAGGATGCCCATGAACAGTTGCTAAATTGCGGTGCAAATAACTAAACCCTTTTCGACATGAAAAACACCACTTTACTCATCGTATTACTAATCGGATTCTTCGCCATTTCTGCCAATTTAGAGAATGACACGAAGATCGGCTATGTCTATATGGATCAAATCCTGATGAATATGGAAGAGACCAAGAAGATGCAGACATCACTCGACAAATTCAGTAGCGAAAAGGCCGAACAGATCAGAAAAAACACTGAGTTTTTGAACGCCAGAATCAACGAGTTTAAGCAGAAAGAGAAATCTGGCGAACTGACCGAAGCCGGAAAAATCATTGCCACCAATCAGATAAACGACCTTCAGGTGAGTTTGGAACAGCAGGCCCGCACGAACGAACAGGAACTGATGGTGAAACGAAATGAGCTGTTGAGTCCGATTGCCGCCAAATTGGAAAAGGCCATGGACGAAGTGGCAACAAAAATGGGCTACAAATACGTTCTCAATTCGTCTGATGGGACAGGAAATTCCATTGTCATTGTGGCTCCAGAAGCTGACGACCTTACAAAAGAGGTGATGGATCATATGGGCATCAGCCTCAAGTGATCGGTTGTGAGCGTTCGGAGAGGAAAGCCGTGGGCCAGTCGCTTATCTGGTGTTGAACTACTTGAAGGTTGATGAACGATACATGCTGCGCTGCTTAGAATTGGCAGCATTGGGGTCTGGGGCGGTTGCACCTAACCCGATGGTGGGCTGTGTGGTGGTGCACGAAGGCAAAATAATTGGGGAGGGCTATCATCAAAAACTGGGTGGACCGCACGCAGAGGTGAATGCCATCAACTCGGTACAAGACCATTCTCTTTTGTCCACATCCACCATTTATGTGAGCCTCGAACCGTGTTCACACATTGGGCGAACCCCGCCATGTGCCGACCTCATCATCAAAAAGAAGTTCAAAACAATGGTGATCGCCTGCCTCGACCCTTTTCATGAAGTGAACGGAAAGGGAATCGACAGAATTAGGAAGGCAGGAATTGAAGTAAGAATGGACGTGTTGCAAAATGAAGCGCTGGAACTGAACCGCAGATTCATTACGTTTCACAAGAAGAAACGGCCATACATTATTTTGAAATGGGCTGAAACTGAAGACGGATACGTGGACGCAGAACTAAGGTCAGCAGACCAAAGGCCGTTGAAAATAAGTTGCGAAGAATCGGACATACTTCATCACAGATGGAGAACGGAAGAGGCAGCAATTCTTGTTGGCAAGAACACTGCTGTTATGGACAACCCCAGCTTGACCGCTCGCAAATACGCAGGCAGGAATCCGATCCGAATAGTGTTGGACACAAAACTGGAATTGAAAACCGACCTGAATGTCTTCGACAACGCTGCGAGAACCATTGTCGTAAGTGAAAAAGCTCGGGAAGGGCAAACTCGGTTGAACGAAGTGATCACCATGAACAACCTTCACGATCTGAGTGAAATGATGGGGCTTCTGCACGCTCAGAACATTCAATCAATCATCATCGAAGGCGGACCTACCCTTCAACGTTCATTTTACCAAGCCGACCTCTGGGATGAAATTCGAAGGTTTGTGGCTCCTTTCAATATCGGTGAGGGAGTAAAAGCACTGCAATTGACCCAAAAGCACGAACTACAACACACCATCGGCACTGACCAACTTTTCATGTACCGGAACGGATGATAGCATTAGCGCTCAGTATTGCTTTTTCGTCTGTGCTGATGGTCATCTTCAAGTACTTTCAAAAATATAAGGTGAATACCTTTCAGGCCATAACGGTCAATTATCTGGTGGCCTCTACCCTTGGTTTCATCTTGGCACCGGTATCTGTGGCACCCAGCGAGCTAATGGGCAAACCGTGGATCTGGAGCACGCTGATCATCGGTTGTGTGTTCATTATCATGTTCTACACCATGGCTCTGTCTTCACAAAAAGTTGGTGTAGCCATTACTTCCGTGGCCAATAAAATGTCGCTTGTCATTCCGGTCTGTGCAGGTATCATTCTTTATGGTGAATCGTTGGCCGGTTTGAAATTGCTGGGCGTGGTGGCCGCCATCGCTTCAGTCATCATGGTCACTTTCCCGAAAAAAGGGGTAGAAATGGATGCAAAATTCCTTTTTCTACCTATCGTAATCTTCTTCGGAAGCGGCTTTCTCGACACCTGCTTCAAGTATGTGCAGATCCATCTGCTGGGCGCCAACGATTTTGAGGTGTTTTCTGCATGCCTCTTTCTGGTAGCGGCAACAGTCGGTTGTTCGGTTCTCTTGGTCGAAAGGATTGTTAAGCAACGGACCGTGGCCGTAAAGAGCATTGTGGCCGGATTCGTGCTTGGAATTCCGAATTACTTCTCCATACATTTCCTATTGATCGCGCTCAATCTACCTAACATGGAAAGCACTCTGGTGTTTCCTATCAACAACACAGGCATAGTACTTCTCAGTACCTTGCTAGCCATTGTCCTTTTCTCCGAAAAACTTTCAAAGCTCAATTGGAGCGGAATTCTACTTGCCACCGTCTCAATCATATTAATCGCCCTAGCATGAAATTCATCCTTTCTCTTTTCTTCATTCTGACCACATGCGTGCTGGAGGCCCAGAATTCGTTGAAACTGGTGATGGATACCAAGCCTGTGGGCAGTACCATTCGGATTTCGAAATACTTGGGCGACATGCAAATTGACCTCGACAGCGTTCGTTACAGAGGGGAGGCAGAAGTGAATTTCATCTACGATCAGCGTTATACCGATGGTGTTTATGCAGTGGACATCAACGGCTTGGAATCGTTTCAGTTCGTGTTGGTGAATCAGGAAAAGATAACCGCACACATTTACGAAAGCGGAACTGGAATGGCCTTTAAGGCCGATGGTTCTAAAGAGAATGATGCGTTCAATATCATGCTCAATCTTTCTGAAGTTTATTCCAAGAGCATGGACACGCTGGGCAATACCATGAACCGGCTTTCTGCATTTGCACCGCGCCACGATGCGATCATCGATTCGTTGACGGGTGTATTTCACAATATTGCCGATGCATACAATCATTCGCTTGATCTGCTTGTCAACCTTTTCCCGAAAAGCTACACCGCCCAGGTGCTCGTTCCCCTAGACCGGATTCCGCTTCGAACCCAGCAGACCGACTGGAATAAAACCTTCGACAATGATGCCGCCTTCAATCATGTGCACTACTTCAACAAGATCGATTTCAGCGATGAACGGATCATCACCAATCCGTTTCTAACCAATAAGATTCTCGAATATCTTTATACCTACACCGAACGTTCTGAACAGGGCGTGAAAGCCAGCATTGATAAATTGCTAGGGTTTCCGAAGCTCAACGCAAAGGTGCAGTCGTACATCATCGACCTGCTCATCGATTTCTTCACCGAAAAAGAAGCTCCCGAATTCATTGATCATCTTAACCGCAATTATCTGGGCTCGTGCGAGTTGCCTCTTTCGAAGGAGGCGCTTGACAAGATCGCGAAAATGTCCAAGTTCAAACCAGGCGATCCTATTCCGGACATAAGACTTCCTAGCCAGACAGGTCATCTCATTACAACCAGCGCGCTCACGGGCCAGCTCAATGTGCTTGTCTTTTGGTCAACCGAATGTTCGCACTGCCTTCGCGAAATTCCCAAATTGAAGTCCATTTATGAGGAGATGAACGGAAAAATGGGCGTGTTTGCCGTGTCGCTCGACAGTTCGAACACCGATTGGATAAAAGCAGTGAATGACGCCAAACTGAAATGGTTCAATGTGAATGAACCATTGGGATGGAAAAGCGAATACCTGAGCACATTCGCGGTCACCTCCACCCCAACGTTCATACTGCTTGATGATAACCTTCGATGGATCGGTCGCGCTGGTTCTATCGATGGGCTTTACGAAATGGTGCAGCAGCAGTTGAAAGAGTAACATTTCCGATCCGGAATCGTTGAAGACGCTTCAATCAGATCAAATAGATCAACGCTGATACGGACCTCTTATGAAACTGCGATATTTCTACTATTCAGTCGCCTTTTGTGGCGTACTCTTTCAAAGCTGTCAGAATGATGAAGACATCATCGACCACAACACCCCGCCAAATGAACTGGATGTTCAATTGGAAGAAGCGCTCCTAAATGCATCGGGAGGAATTGGCAAAGCACATTACCGCTTCCCTACCGACCTTTCAAGCATTCCGCAAGACCCGAATAACCCCTTGACCGCTGCCAAGGTAGCCTTGGGTCAATTGCTTTTTCACGAAACAGGCATGGCCGTGGATCCAAAATTGGAAGAGGGTCGGTTCACATACAGTTGCGCGAGTTGTCATCATGCGCAAGGTGGATTTCAAGCCTGTCTTCCTCAGGGAATATCTGAAGGTGG
>CAMCFW010000144.1 GCA_945874195.1 Chryseobacterium gleum | reverse complement strand
ACCAACCCTTTCACCTCGTCCTCTGTATTGAATTCAGGCAGGCAGATGCGGATGCGTTCCATGCCTTTCGGGACGGTCGGGGAAACGATCGGGCGCACATCAAAACCATCCTTTTGCATGGCTGCTGCCAACGCTCTTACTTCCGCATTTCCAGCGATGATCACACCCAAAATGGGACTAGCTCCACCAACCACTCGGACACCTGACACATCATTCATTGATTGATTAAATAATCCAATCAAATGACTGATATTCAAATTACTATAATCGTATACTGACAGTATGTCATACGCACATTTCACCGCTAAAAGCGAATGATTTGACGTGAATGTGGAGAAGATCAGCGACCGCGCGTGGTTCACCAGAAATTGTCGGAGATTGTCATTGCCGAGCACCGCTGCACCATGACATCCGAGCGCCTTACTGAAGGTCACCAAACGGGCGTAAACCTCATCCTCCAAACCCAATTCCGACACCCTTCCCCTACCCTCTCCGAAGAGTCCTACGGCATGGGCCTCGTCAACAATTAGCGAAGCGTCAAATTCTTTGCAGACGGCCACCAATTCTTTCAACGGAGCGAGGTCGCCATCCATGCTGTAAACGCTTTCCACCGCCACCACGGCCGCGCCATCCAACATAGAAAGCACGGATTTTAGATGTTGTACATCGTTGTGCTTGAACGGGATCGACTCAGCGTGCGATAGGCGCATGCCGTCATGTACCGATGCATGGATCAACTCATCATAAACGATGTATTGAGCAACCCGACCGAGCGATGAATACAGCCCCACATTGGCATCGTAACCCGAATTGAAAATGAGTGCGGTTTCGGCTCCGTGAAAGGCGGCCACCTGCTGCTCCACAGCTTCTGCCAATTTGGAATTACCCGTAAGCAATCGCGATCCCGTTGAACCGATCCCAAGATCAGAAAACTCCTTTTCAGCTTCAGCAATGCGTCTTTTCAGCTCTTTGCTGCGCGCAAAACCAAGGTAATCGCTGGATGTGAAATCAATTTGACCATCAATGGTCTTCAGGCTGCGGAATGTGCCCTGCTCCTTGCGTTGTGCGAGTTTGGCCGCAACCAGTCCGTCCAACTGCCCCATGAGCGTTATGCGCTTGGCGTTTTCGCCTTCACAGAAGCCTCCACATTCTTCTCAATGGTGTGCCCAGGGCGCGACCATTTGACCTTCTCCCCGTTCTCAGGACGCGCTTTGTAAGCCGCTTCATCCACCTTCGGCCTGTCGCCTTTCTTGTAAGGTGCTTTCGAGGTCAGTCCGAGTGCGCTGAAAAGCGCCATATCGCGATTGAATTCAGGATTGGGCGTGGTCAGCAACTTATCTCCCGCAAAAATGGATCCGGCACCGGCCAAAAAGCACAGCGCCTGACCTTCGTCTGTCATCTGCGTTCTGCCTGCCGAAAGCCTCACGGTCGTATCCGGAAGCACTATCCGCGTGGTGGCGATCATCCGCACCATATCCCAAATGGAAACAACCTCCTGCTCGCCCATCGGGGTTCCCTCAACCGGAACCAGCCCGTTGATCGGCACACTTTCAGGATGCGGATTCAAGCACGAAAGCGTCAGCAACATGCCACAACGATCTTCCGCACTTTCGCCCATGCCGATGATGCCGCCCGAACAGACCGTCAATTTCGCCTTGCGGACGTTGTCCAAGGTCTTCAAACGGTCCTCAAAACCGCGTGTGGAAATGATCTCCTTGTAGTATTCCTCCGAACTGTCGATGTTGTGATTGTAGGCGTAAAGTCCTGCTGCGGCCAAGCGTTTCGCCTGATTTTCGGTCACCATTCCCAGCGTGCAGCACACCTCCATGTCGAGGTCATACACGGTCTTCACCATGTCCAACACCTGATCGAACTCGTCATTGTCCTTCACATTCCGCCACGCAGCGCCCATGCACAAACGCGAAGAACCGGCCGCCTTCGCATCCTCAGCCGCCTTCTTCACCTGCGAAACCGTCAACAGGTCGTTCTTCTCAATATCCGTGTGGTAGCGGGCCGCCTGTGGGCAATACGCGCAATCCTCTGGGCAACCGCCAGTTTTGATGGAAAGCAGCGTGCTCACCTGCACCTCTTTCGGGTCGTTGTGCTCGCGGTGCACCTTGGCCGCCTCATAGATCAGATCGATCAGCGGACGGTTGTAAACCTCCAAGATCTGCTCCTTCGTCCAATCGTGTCTGATGTTGCTCATGCGCTAAATTTTGGGGCAAAGTTATCACACCGCAGTCTCGAACCAAACGGAAGATTTAACGCAGAGAACCAAATCGCAGATCGTCCATCGCCAACCGACCATCGGGAGCTCATGACCAAAGCCGTAATTGTCTATCGCAAATCCTACGCCCGCTGGTCTTCAGTAATTGGGCACTTGTTTTAAGGAATCGGGCGCTGGTCTTCAGTAAACGGACACTTGTTTTATGAAATCCGCTGCTGGTCTCAAGTTACTGAGCTCTGGTTTGAAAGAATCCTCTGCTGGTCTTCAGTAACTGGGCACTTGTTTTAGGAAAACTTCTGCTGGTCTTCAGAAATTCGGCACTGGTTTTAAGTAAACCTCCACTGGTCTTCAGAAATCGCGCACTTGTTTAAAAGAAACGGCCACTGTTTTTCCTAAAATGGGCACTTGTCCTGATTTTCAAGCACTTAGCTTTTAGGTATTTCCGCTGGCCTTAGAAATCTGAGCACTTGTTTACCATGGATGGCCGTTGGCATCATCTTAACCTACAACCAACGCGCCTTGGTCACTTTTAACCCAACCAAAGTTAATTACCCACATCTCCCCGCTGCCTACGGCCATATCTCATACCTGACATCTATTTTGAACCGATACATTTGTCGTCCATGCGCTTCGACATCATCACCATCCATCCCGAACTGCTCTCTGGGCCGTTCAGCCACAGCATTCTGAAACGGGCGCAGGACAAGGGATTGGTGGAAATTGAGTTCCATGACCTTCGCAAATACACGCTCGACAAGCACAATCGGGTGGACGATTACCAATTTGGTGGCGGTGCCGGAATGGTCATGACCATCGAACCGATCGACCGATGCATTTCCGCACTCAAGGCAAAGCGTGACTATGACGAAGTGATCTACATGACACCCGATGGCGAACAGTTCGACCAACCGATGGCGAACCGATTGTCATCCAAAGGCAACATGATCATCCTCTGCGGACACTACAAGGGCATTGATCAACGTGTGCGCGACCATTTCATCACCAAGGAAATTTCCATAGGCGATTATGTGCTTACGGGTGGCGAGTTGGCCGCTGCCGTGGTCTGCGATGCTATCATACGGCTCATTCCCGGTGTCATCTCAGACGAGACATCGGCCCTTTTCGACAGTCATCAGGACGGAATGTTGGCCCCGCCTGTTTACACCCGCCCAGCAGATTACAAAGGTTGGAAAGTGCCCGATGTGCTGCTTTCGGGCAATGATGCGCTGGTTGACGAGTGGCGTCACGATCAGGCTATGAAGCGCACGCAGGAAAGACGACCCCGTTATTTGGAGGATTAGAAGAAGAACACAAGACAGGCCATGATAGCCTTTTGAACAAGGGAAATCAAACCTCGAACCCTACGTCCAATTCTTTGAACAAATTTAATCTGACAACTCAACAGGTTTCTTTCTAAAAAACATTTACATTTGCGCTCCCAAATTTTGGACAGATATTATTGAAAGCATGGAAGCAATACTCAATCACGTAAGAGACACCTATAGCAAACGAATCGAGCATCCTGAATTCAAAGGAGGCGACACCATCACGGTTGAATACCTTATCCGCGAGGGTGAGAAAACCCGTCCACAGCGATTTCAAGGCGTTGTTCTTCAACGAAGTGGTTCAGGTGCAACTGAGACCTTCACCATCCGAAAGATCTCTGGAGGTGTTGGCGTTGAGCGTATCTTCTCTTTGAGCAATCCCAATCTTACTTCCATCATTGTGAACAAGCACGGTGTGGTTCGAAGAGCGCGTATCTTCTACCTGAGAGACCTTACTGGTAAAAAGGCCCGTATCCGCGAAAAGCGAATGAAATAAGCCACCTTGGCCAAGAGTTGAAAATCCCTTCAGAAAATCTGGAGGGATTTTTTTTGCCCGTGAATTAGGGAAACACAGCAGAAAAACTTTTTAAAAGGCATCCGCTTAGGGTCTGTTTCGTTAAGTAGTCACCGAACCCAAACTTTGACCTTCATGATCAAGAAATTGAATTTGATCGAATAGTTCGGATATTTGAATGCAGTGACCCGACCGAATGCAAGTAAAACCTTACGCTTACAGGCTCTTTTTGTTCGCAATTTCATGTTGTATCATGCAAGTAAGCATGGGGCAGCAGGGTTGTGACAATGCCGATTTCAACACGGGCACATTCGCCAATTGGGTTGGAAGAACCGGTAGTTGCTGTGGGATAAATACTCCAACCACAGGAATTGTAAATGGTCGGCACACGATCATGAGCGGAAACGCCACAGATCCGATCGCGTGCGATGACATTGAAGTTGTGGCACCGGGTTACGCGTTTTCGGCACGTTTGGGAAATAGCAACACTGGCTGCGAGGCAGAGCGATTATCATACACCTACAATGTAACTCAGCAGAATGCGCTGTTCATTTATCAGTATGCCGTGGTGCTTGAAGACCCAGGGCATAGCGTTGCTGACCAACCCCGATTTGAGATCCGTGTGTTGAATGCCAATGGTCAGCTCATTTCTCCTCAATGCGGGTTCTATCAGGTTACAGCTGCGGCCAATATCGAGGGCTTCCGTTCATGTGGTGGAGTACGTTACAGAGCTTGGACCCCTGTAGGAATTGACCTTTCTGCCTTTATCGGGCAGAACATAACCATCGAATTTTCTACTGGAGACTGTGGGCTTTGCGGTCACTTTGGATACGCTTATATCGTTGCAGAATGCAGCCCGCTGGAGATATCGGTTGACTATTGCCCATCGAACAGCAATACGGCTGTTCTAACCGCACCTATCGGATTCGATTATCAGTGGAGCACAGGCCAGACCACCAGACAGATCACCATACCAAATCCTGCAAATGGAGTGCAGTATTCTTGCATGTTGACTGCCGTGACCGGTTGCCAGGTTTCGTTGAATGCGGTCATCAATGCAACAGCGGTCAATACCGATTTCAGTTATCCTCCACCTTGCCCAGGCGATGTCATTCCCTTCACCGACCTGACGACCACCAATATTGGAAACGTGGTTTCGTGGGACTGGAATTTTGGTGATGGAACTGTTTCGAATATTCAAAGTCCGACCCATTCCTATCCACAAAGCGGACTTTACAACGTGACACTGACAGCCACCACAGACAATGGTTGTTTTGCGTCCTATTCTTCTACCGTAGATGTGAATCCGATACCTAATACAAGTTTTGCTGCCCCGCAGGTTTGTAACCAGAATGCCACGCAGTTCATCAACACAACGCTATTCCCTCCTACCATTGGTTCTTGGACATGGGATTTTGGCGATGGTTCGGCTGTTAACAATAGTGATTGGAGCCCATCGCACACTTACGCATCGCCCAACACCTACAATGCCACATTCACGGCCTATTCTCTGAACGGAATGTGCTCGAACAGCACCACCAACCCTGTGATGGTAGCTGCTTTGCCCACCGCAGATTTCAGCTTCAATGATGTCTGTTTCGGGTCTTCCGTAATACTCACGAATACATCGGTTGGTAATGTGACAAACGTCAATTGGAACTTCGGAGACAACACCCCTGCCATTTACACCCTTTCTACCACACACGATTATATTTCGCCAGGGGTCTTTGATGTCCAACTTACCGTAACGAATCAGGATGGTTGCTCTGGTTCAACCACGCAGCAGGTCACGGTAAGTCCTTCGCCTCAATCAAATTTCGATTTCAACAATGTTTGTGACGGCACTCCGGTTCAGTTCGACAATTTGAGCACGCTACCTCCACTTGGAAGCCAAATACTCAATTGGTCATGGGATTTTGGTGATGGTTCGGCCATTGACGCTACGAACTGGGAACCACAACATACCTATCCAAGTTCGGGGGTTTTCGATATTACACTCGTTACTTTCTCTCCCGATCTTGCGTGCTCTGATGCG
>CAMCFW010000143.1 GCA_945874195.1 Chryseobacterium gleum | reverse complement strand
GTTCGGATTCTCTGAAGGCGTCCTGTCTTTCCGTGCTGACAAGTAAGTGATGCGTCCTTGCTTCGTTTCTTTTCGAACATCGAACCCGCAGTACATTAAACGACCCCAAACCTCGGTCTTGGACATGACCTTGTTCCTTCCTCCAGTAAACAACTGGTGAATGGTTCTGAAAAATGGGAGTTTAGGAAATGCCCGATTGAAAAAATAGTATTTCAGTTTCCGAAAAAACCTTACCGCCCCGCTTGATTTCGATAACTGATCTTCAACATCATTCAGGTCAACGTACCCGACAACGAAATATCCTCCCTTTTTCACCTGTTTGTAAACACGGGAAAAGAACTCATTCGTATTCTCTATATCATTGACCAACTGACCAACAATCAGCAGATCAAGCTCATTTTTATCCAAGTTGTCGATGGACCAGGTTGCTTCCTTCCCTTCTCGGTCTGGTAACAGCTCTTTCAGGATCCGCAGTTCGAACGGTAGTTTTTCTGAAGTAAGATCGGGTAATATGATAGGCTCAATTTTACTCAGGTCAAACTTATCCTGAATGTACTTTCTGGTAACCACATCTTTCTTTTCTTGAGGGTTTCGCAAGCCCACTTTAAGAATCACAAAGTAGATCAGGTATTCTAAAATATAGTAGACCATAAGTGAGCTTGCCGTTCCAACGAGTATCAACTTGTCTGAGAAAAAGACGAAGATCAGGAACAAGGATAGAATGAAGTGGACTACGTATGCCTTCAAGAAAGGAGCAAGTACATATTTGGTTTTGCTCTGGTAATACTTTGGACGATGCTTATGTGTAAGCCAAATTGTGAAGGCCCAAGGAATAAGAATCAGTATGAATACCTTCCAATCGAAAAGGTCAAAACCTTGTAAGTGGTTACCTGCCATGTATACCATTGCAAGAAGAAATGCTTGAAAAATCGCTCCGATCATGTTTACTGGAATCTGAGCTGCATGGTCGGGTCAGCGAAGAATTCTTGTGAACTCTTTGGATAATTTTCCACCATCCAAATCAAGAATGCCGATGCGTCTATCTTTTCTTTCAACATGTCTTTTTGCCTCTGTCTGAAGGTTTCTTTCAGACCGGGATCGGCAAGGAGCTTCTCAATGGTCTCAATGATAATGTCCAGCTCATCCACTCCGAAGCCGTGCAAGAGCCGGTACTTGTTACTCAACTCCCCAAACTGGCGGAAATCCGCATACCAATCATCGATTTCGATAGCCGGAACACCTAATACGGCTGCTTCAGAGCACATGGTGGTGCTATCGCTAATGAACAACTTGGCGTTTGCCACATAATGTGCCACATCGTTCTTGTGAAAATCCAACACGAAACGTTGCAGATCTTCCGGTAGCACACGTTCAGAGTTCAAGACCACTCGACCATGCGGCTCCAGCACCTTGATAAGCTTCCTCAAAAGTTCATCACCTATTCCTCTCTTTCCCACATCGTGTGTGGATGTGGCTGAGACCGTTCTGATGAAGAAGTAATCGATATTGCGAAGTTCCTGAAGGATCTTTGATGGATCGGGAGTAAACCTGTTAGGATGCAGGTGGAAGATTGATTTGAATCCGTAATAACCCCACTTTTTCTTGTTGTAAGAGCCCAGTTCGCAAATGTCCGGTGCCAGAATGTAGTTGGCCGAAACCATTAAAATGCGTGATTCTGGTACAGCACTCAGATCATCGTCTGTGACGAACACAGATGGCGTTCCTTTAATTCTACCTACAAACGTCAAGCAGTCGTCAGTAATGAACAGGTCGTATTTTTTACCCCATGTTAACCTCAAAAGCTTGATTATGGTCAGAATTATGAAGAGGGCGGCACTTAACCATATGTGAAGCCATGTCACCTTTCGTCCGTGCGGAAATATCTTGGTGTATTCCCATCCCTCGTTCAAAACAAGCTCTTCAAGAATATCTCTGCCCGTAATGATGATATCAACCTCGTGACCGTCCTTCTTAAGTTGATTGACCGTGGCCCTTGAAAGGTGGAACTTGGCCGGATGTACAAAGAAGAAAAGAACCCTTTTTCTCATTTAGCTCTTATTGACAGGCAAATAACCCGGCAGAAACGTGTTCATGGGCATTATAAGTCTGGTCGTTTGAAATTAGGCCGCGAAGGTACATGTTATAGCTCGTGAATCCAGCACATTTGAATGTTGTTTCGGGAACAGCCCGTTCTTCCATTACAGTTTGCGAAAGTGCAAACACTTCTAAAATAGCTGGTTCAGGATTCGCTTGGTGTGGAACTTATTGGTAAAGTCTCCAACATCCTTTCCTACAATGAATTCCTCTCTTATGATCATTGCGTAGATGTAGCCCAGAAAATAAATGAGAGCAGAAATCAGGAAAGGCCTCTTCTTAATCCGTCCACCCATCCTTAATAATAGAAGTGAAAAGTTGACTCTTAGCCGGTAGGCGAACCGTCCATCCTTAAAATGGAATCGGTATGGGTTGTAGGCGGTACTGGTAGGTCTATAGTGAATTACAGGAAGATCAAAGACCTTCGTTTCCCAACCACGCATCATGGCTTCCATCTGGTCAACACCATCCCAGTTCCATATCTCCTTGAATCCACCGATCTCATCAAAACAGGTTTTTCTGACCGATTTGAATGCGCCTCGAACGTGGTAGTCGATCTCTATTTCCTTTATCAGGTCATCGCCTACTTTGTTCAGTATATAACCACCACAGATACCCACTTTCGGGTTCTGAATAAACGTTTCAATCACGGTTTCGAAATAATTTTCAGGCAATTTGAGGTCACCGTCCAACTTCACAATGAAATCATAGCTGTGGTCATCAATTGTGCTGAAACCCCTGTTGAATGCCCTTACCACCTTTGAACCACCTGACCTTGCTTCATCGTGGGTTTTATTCTCAACAACCCGGATCCATTCATACTTGCTTGCAAAATCTTGGATGATCTGTAGTGTGTTGTCAGTCGAACCATCATCCACAATTACCCATTCCATTGGGCGAACGGTTTGCTCGATGACCGATTTCAATGTGTGCTCAATATGAGCGGATTCATTCTTGACCGGAGAGACTATGGTGTATTTCATTTACTTGTTGCGAGTCTTTCTCTGATGGGTGAAAGATGGAAGTTAAGAACGGAAAATATATAATCAAATTCCATGGAGACCCGCTCCCATTTCGTCTGAGCATTCTTGTGATTTGAACCACGGTCCTTAGTTCCCAGAACCACTTTGAACTTCTCGCTTAGAATATTCTCTGCGTGTAGTGCGAAAGATGAATCCTGAGGTCGTTCAAATGGAAATGAAAAGGCCGTTATGTTCGTCTTGAACTGCTTTTCCAACAAGTTTGCCGCCTCAATAGATTCGAGTCGGATCTCATCATCGGTCAATATTTTAAAGTATGGATGACTCTTGCTGTGTGAGCCGATTGAAAATCCATTGTTCAATAATTCCGAAACCTGATCTGAGGTTAAATAAGGCTTAGTTGAATTCAAGTACTCACTTATTGATTGCTCGAACAATTGATTCCAAATAAAGCATGCAAGGTCATCCTTAAGTCTATAAGGCCATGTTCTTAGGCTCCATGACAACACAGTTTCCTTTGGCAGGGGCTTTTCAATTCCGAAATGGTCACATGCCAGTTGCATGATCGGTTCTATTCTCGTTCTGTCCGTTTTTCTGTTGACATAGAACAGTGCATTTCTCCACATAAGAACCTTATTGTCCAGAAGGTTGTTGCATACTAGCGCGGTAAAGGTGAGCCCAAGGTCGCTTAAGACCGGGGCAATGGTTGTGTAATTCTCCTTGAGCCCGTCATCAGTGGTAATCACGAGATGGTTGTCGAATTTTTCATGGTTCTCTGCCAGATGAATTGCCTCGTTCAACGAAATGATATTATATCGTTTGTTGAGATAGTTGATCTGCTTGGAAAATGTATCGACTGACTGCGTGGCCTTTAACGGAAAATATTCCAACTCAACATTGGATATGGTGTGATAATAGATGATCCTGAGCTGATCCGACAAGGCTATTTCTTTAAGATCTCGCTCAACACATTGAAATAAGGCGGGTAGCCCAGATTCTTGTCCCATTCCGAATAGTTGAACAGTTTTTCATCTCTCCGGTAGCTTTTCATCTTGCCTGAACGTTCAAAATATTGAAGCTTCATGTCATGATAGATCGTCCAATCTGAAGACGTGAAGTATCGGAAGGACCGTTTCTGTGCGAATCCTTTCGGTCTTACCTGGGTTTCCTTTATTCGGTCCAACGCCAACATATAGAGTTTGACCGCACCGAATATACCTTTCAAGAAGAGCGAGGAAGCGGTGTCTTCTTCCCTTATCGGAGTAAGATAATGACCTAGGATATCTCCTCCATCTATCCTTTCGTTCATGACCATAAGCGTGCCGCCACAGAAATTAGGTCTACCGTCTGCAACGGCAGCAAAGGTGGTGCCCGAACCATTATAAAAGGGCGATACCCCACTATGATAATTAAGCGTTGCGATCTTGGCCACGTCCAAGAATTCTTTTTGCGCAATGTCTCCTCCCAAAAAGCATATTACGTCTGGTGCCAAGGTACGGGCCTTAGCAATTGATTCCGAAGAGTTTACACCATTGACCGCATAGATCAAACCAGAGGGCAGCTTATCATAGGTCTCCGATGCTTTTCCGAAAAATTCTGGTTGAAGCTTTTGTAGCGTTTTGCTGAAACTCCGGGATGAAATCCGGTGGTACCCTGCACTCATCAGTTTCAAAATAGTCAAAACCACTCCTCGCTCCCGAAGCCTGGAGATCAGGGTTGTTCTTCTGCGTTCTGGTTGCGGATGACAAATGCCCACCACATTGAATTTTGAGCAAAGTTCCGTCACCCAGTATTTGTGATGATCCGACTTATTTGTTACCAGCAGAATCCTCATTTACTTGAACCGATACTTGAAGAATGAGTAAAATTCGCCCAGTAGCACCATGGTGAATGTTAGTGGGAATAGAGGCTTGATGCCATAATTCCAAAGGATGAAACTGTGCTTTTTCCAATAATTCTTGGTGTAGGGGTTGAAAAACCCCTTGCAAAATTTCAAAAATGTCGGTTTTAGATGCGCTACACCTGCTCCAGTTAGTTCATGATGACTGTAAATGATAGCATCCCACGAGACATATACTTTGTAGCCACTTGACGAAGCTCGGTAGCAGAATTCATCATCAGATGCATACTGAACCAATTTAGGTTCAAAGAACCCAATCTCTTTCAGTATTCGAGCATCTATCAGCATTCCTCTACCAGGCAGAAGAACGCTTTCGTGCTCCCCGAAAAGGCTTCCTTCAGGAATTTGTGCTAAATACGCATGATAATTGGTCTGCTTAAAACGCCACCAGGCAATTTTCTTGACTCCCGAAAAGGTTACTCGATGAGGTTTGTCGTAGGTCAATGATGTAGACCCAATGATCGTAGGTTCAGAGTATTTGGCTGCAGCGTTGGTAAGTTGCCTCAAATAATCCGTTTTCAGCTCGAGGTCATCATTTAGCGTCAGCACTTGGTCCGCTTTGAGATTCACTGCTTCTACAAATCCCACGTTCATGCTCTTTGTGTACCAAAGATTTCCACTGGTAATTAGCTGGACCACCTGTGGGAATTCTCTGGAAATCATAGATGCCGTTTCGTCAGTGCATCCGTCATTCACCACCACAATGGATGTGTCAATGTCATTCAATTCGGTAGCCTGTTGAACCAGTTGTGTCAAGGTTTTTCGCAGCAACCGGCAGCGATTGAATGTGGGAATCACTATGACCAGTTTCTTCACTTTTTGTCCTCTATCTTTTTTACAAATCGCGCTGGATTGCCTGCCCAGATCTCGTTTTTAGGAATTTCGCCCCGCACCACGCTGCCTGCTCCAATGATGCTATTGTCTCCGATCTCAGTACCCTTAAGAATGGTGGAATGCCCTCCAATAAACACGTTGTTTCCAATCAGTACCGGTTTCCGTCTGATGTTGTCCTTGATCTCCGGAAGTGCGGTTCGTTCGTCTGCATTCAATGAATGGAAATCCGTGTCATAGATCACCGTGTTGCCACCGATCCTAACACCATTTCCAACGGTAACCGCCTGTTGACAGACAATGGTGACCG
>CAMCFW010000142.1 GCA_945874195.1 Chryseobacterium gleum | reverse complement strand
ATGGTCACTGAGCTAAGAGGCATCAGGATGGCCGCCACCACAGGAGAAAGATGTCCTTGCACCGCTATGGAAATACCGATGATATTGTAGCAGAGTGAGAGTGAAAGAGCGCCCAGCACCACATTGCGAGACTGCCGCGCCAATTTGATCATATCGGGCAGTTTATGGAATGATGCGGCCGTGAGAATACCATCTGATGCAGGCGTGAACTGGCTGTTGTCTTCCGCAATCGAGATTCCGAAATGAGCGGATCTCAACGCACCAGCATCGTTCAGCCCATCGCCCACCATCAGCACTTTCGCCTTTCCGCCAGCCTGTTTGGCCTCCACCCATTCGCGCTTTTGGTGCGGATCCATCTCAAAATGCATGCTCGAAGGTTCGATGCCTGCGATCAGTCCATTGCTCAACACAACAGCTTCAGAATCATTATCGCCTGAAAGCAACGAAAGCCCGTAACCGCGCTGGATCTTTTGCACAACGTTCCTCAGTCCGGCCCGATAGCTGGTGGTGAACTCAACCCTCGCTTTCAGTCTTCCATCTATTAGAACAGCCGTGCGCCCCATGCCAGGATGCTCGGTCTGCCACGAGTTGAAAATCTTCTGCTCTTTCTCATCCAACCGGCTCGGATTCTTCAATTCCACCAAGGTTCCGTTCACCATTCCATAGGTTCCGATGCCCGGATTCTCCGTGAAACCGATCACTGTCTGCTGCTTCGACTTCGGAAACGCTGCCGCGAATGTTTTGCTGAGCGGATGCAGCGATTGTCTCGCCACGTTCACCAAGGCTTCCTGTTCATCCGCGCTCAACACCTGACCGGAGAAACTTACACTTCCCTTCTGACGGATGGTGATGGTTCCGGTCTTATCGAAGATCACGTGGTCGATCTCGCCCAGTTTCGCCACGGCATCCACCGAACGGACGAAGAAACCGTGACGTCCGAAATGCCGCAGCATGGATCCGTAGGTGAACGGAATGCTGAGCGCCAATGCACACGGGCACGCAATGATGAGCACCGAAGTAACGGTGTTGAGCCAGTTGGTCGGATCCACATTGAGCCAATAAATAGCCGTGAGTATCGCGATCGTCAGCACCACGATGCTGAACCGCGTGGCGATCTGTTCAGAGAGCTTCATCAGCGGTGGCCGTTTCGATTGCTTGGCCGGTTCCGAACTGTTCCAAAGCGAAGTAAGATAGCTGGACGAAACGGGTTTAAGCACGCGCAGCCGGATGACGGACCCTCGGTTCTTTCCGCCTGCGTAAATGCGGTTTCCTTCCGTTTTTGATGATGGTGCGGCTTCTCCCGTAACAAAACTGTAGTCGATGGACGCTCTTTCGGAAAGCAGTTCGCAATCGCATGGGATCAATTCATCGTTATGGATCTGGATCACATCGCCCGTCAACAAATGCTTGATCATGATGGCATCCACCTGCCCGTCCGAACCCATCCTATTTACCGCAATCGGAAAAAAAGACCTGTAATCTCTTTCAAATGAAAGTCCCGAATAGGTTTTCGACTGATACCATTTTCCAATGAGAAGGAAGAACACGAACCCGGCCAACGAATCGAGAAAACCAGGGCCGATGCCCGAAAGGATGTCGTAAGAACTTCGTAGAAAAATGGCCAACATGCCGATGGAAACGGGCACGTCCATGTTCATATGTCCGACTTTCATTCCCTTATAAGCCGAAAGCAGATAATCGCGCCCCGCGTATAACAGAACTGGAATGGCCAATGCCAGATTAAGGTAATTGAATAGTGCAGACCATTGTGGTTCCAAGGCCTGTGTTCCGATCAGATATTCGGGAAAACTGAGCAGCATGATGTTACCAAAGCAGAAACCCGCCACACCGATACGATAAAGCAACGCCTTGTCGGTGGTCGGTTTCTCGCCTTTTTCGGTGGCCTTTTGCAAATTCAGATCGGGGGCATAGCCGATGGAATACAGCAAATGGACCAATTGACGCAGCGAAACCTGAGTCTCATCGAACAGGATATTTGCCCGCTTTTTCGGAAAATTGACCTCGCATTGCTTCACGCCAGGATTCAATTTATCCAAACGTTCCAACAGATAGACACACGCGCTGCAATGGATGGCGGGCAGTTCGAAAGTGATCCGAGCCAAGTTCCCTTCGGAGAAATCGAGCAGACTTTCGCGTACCTCGGCATTGTCCAAGTAGGCCAATTCGTGTCCCTTTTCCGCATTCGGTTTTATACCTAGCGGGCCGTTGGAATAAGCATCGTTCAGACCCACATCCTGCAGCAGTTGATAAACAGTGCCACAACCGTTGCAACAGAACGAATGGCCATCGAGGCGGATGGTCTCGTCCGTGCATTCATCATTGCAATGAAAGCAAGTGGTCTTTTCCTTTAAAGTAGGCATGAATGGATGGTAAATGCAGCGCAAGTTGCACCCAACTTAATTCACGGACCGTGATGGTCATCAAAGGGAAAACTGATGATCGTCAGTCCGTTCTAGAACCGATAATTCTTCAGCGCCTCAATGTTCAATACATGGATCTCGCGACCTTTTGAGGCGATGTAACCATCTTCCTTGAACTCGGAAAGTGCGCGGATAACGGTTTCGGTGGCGGTTCCTACAATGCTGGCAAGATCTTCGCGGCCCAAACTGATGGTGAAGTCGGCTCGCTTCTCGGCATTGTATTTCTCGTATACCTGCACCAAGGCATTGGCCACGCGCTTACGAACGGAACTGTAGGCCAATTCGACAAGTTGCTCTTCTTTCTGATGGATGTTGTCGGCCAAAAGCTTGATGAAGCTTCCAATAACCTCGGTGTTCGAATTCATGAGGTAATAAAAATCGTCCTTTGGAATGAGAAGCACCTCCGCATCATCGATCACTTGAGCAGATTCGGCATAGCTGGCATGCTCAAGCAGCGAGGCATATCCGAAGAAATCGCCTTGGTTATAAAGTCCGGTGATGTATTCCTTTCCATCATCGTTCATCTTGAAGGTCTTGATCTTTCCCTTGTTCAGGAAATAGAGATAGACAGGAGAATCGCCCTCTCGGAACACATATTCGCGCAAGGCGTAGTGCTTGGTGCGATGATTTTTGATGACCTGTTCGATCACCTTGCCAGATGCGGCCGCCATGTAACCCTGCACTCCGCTGATGCTACGGTTCTGACTCACCTTGAGTGCATCGCTCTTCTTCAGTCTCATTTCCACTGCATCCAAGAGATCCATCTCTTCAAATGGTTTGGTGATGTAGTCGTCTGCACCCATGCCCATTCCCTTTCTCAGATCCACCGGTTCTGACTTGGCCGTGAGAAAGATGAACGGAATGGCCAAGGTCTGCGGGTCTTTTCCAAGCATGTGAAGCACACCATAACCATCCAACTCGGGCATCATCACATCGCAAATGATAAGATCCGGGCCGGCTGTTCTGGCGGCAGCCACGCCTTTCTTGCCATTTTCGGCCGTCAGGACCTCGTAATTGGCCAGTTCCAGGATCTCGCCAATGTTCTCCCTCATTTCTGGGTTGTCCTCAATTACAAGTATCTTCTTCCTGCTCATGTTCTACGCTGGGTTTTCTAACGGCAAGGTGATGGTGAACGTGGTTCCATGTTCCAATTTACTGATAAAATCAATGTTCCCGCCCATCAGGTCGACATGTTTCTTTACTATGTTCAGTCCGAGGCCGGTACCTTGGATGTGAGTGGCATTCTTGGCACGGAAAAACCGCTCGAAAAGATGTTGTTGTTCTTCCAATGGAATGCCAATGCCGCAGTCTTCGACCGTAATGATAAGTTTTTCCTCGATCCTTATTGTGACCGAGATCACCGACTGCTCCTTGCTGTATTTGACCGCATTGGAGAGAAGGTTGAAAAGTACATTTCGGATGAGCTGAGGGTCGAGGCCGCTGATCACGCCTTTAGTACAAGACCCTTGTCCCGGGCAACAGTTCAGAACGATGGTCTGTCCTTCTTTGGTCATGCCGCTCAGATCTTCGGTAACAGAATGGGCCAGATCGCACATGCTGAAATCTTCGGGGTTGAACTGCACCATTCCCTGCTCCAGTTTTTCGAGCGATAGAAAATCGTTGAGGATGGATGTGAGATTGCGCACCGAGTTGCGAATGCGTCCTACATGTTTTGTAATGCCCTCGGTGTTGTTGGTTTCGGCATAACGGCTCACCAGATTCACAGAACTGAGTATGGTGGCCAAGGGCGTTCGGAATTCGTGAGAGGCCATGGAAACGAACCTCGATTTCATTTCGTTCAGATTCCGCTCCTTGTTCAACGCGGATATCATGTCCTGTTCGGCCTGCTTCTGTTCAGAGATGTTCTTTTCCACCAGCAATAGACGGTCTATCCCCCTTTCTTCGTCATAAAGTGGAACAGCATTCATGATGTAGGTGTTTCCGCGGGCAACTATCTCGAAGGTGCGTGGAATGCCATCGAACACCCTGGTCAGTTCCTTCTGAACATATTCACGGTATTGTTCGGGCAGCAGAGAAATGTAGTTCAGTCCGATCACCTTTCTGCGGTCGATGCCACTGCGCGCGAATTCTTTTCCTTCGGCAAAAATGTAGTTGAATGCTGAGTCGATCACGTTGATCGTGCCATCCGGAAAATTCTGAGCAATGAGCGTGTAGAGGTGCTGACTTTCTTGCAGGGCCTTGACGGCTGCATTCAATTCAATGGTGCGTTGCGCCACACCTTCTTCAAGTTCCCGGTTCAATTGTAGGACACGGTTCTCGGCCTCCTTTCGCGCGGTGATATCAGAAATAAGTGCTACCACACGGAACTGCCCATTAAGCTCTGCGTGGTTCAAAGAGATCTCAACGGGAATCAACTTGCCCTCGGCATCTTGCGCCAAGAGGTTAAGCCCACTGCCCATGGAACGTCTTTGAGGGTCCTGCATATACCCATCGCGATGCTGCCCATGGATCTTGCGCAAGGCTTCGGGAAGCAGGTCGTCCACATTCATTCCGATCAGCAGGTCCATGGGATACTTGAAAAACCTGACCGCAGAAGGATTTGCCTCTACGATCTGTCCGTTCCTATCGGCCACTATCATGGCTTCGGTAGCGATCTCGTACACCAGCTTGTAAATGTCTATGTCCTTCATCTGGTTTTAGAAAGCATCCTTATTTCCTCTCCAAAATTAGGCAAGTGTAGCTTGTCTTTTGCCCCTTGAGGCTGATGTTGTTCAATTCCGGAAGATTGGCCGATTCGGCACCTCTTCGTATGAACCGATTTCGATGGGTGACGCGGGATTCGGCAAAATAAAAAACCGGACACCCCATCAAAAACTGGTAGTGTCCGGTCGGGTGGAGCCAACCGGACAGATGTCGAACTTCTGGGCAAGTTTAGAATGCCTCATAAACCACGGTAATTAGAATCTAAAGGAAAAATAATACGCCCCGTGGTCAGCGGTTCCTGATTCAAAATCTGCACTGAAAGACCGGCTCAAGGCCACTTTTCTTCCGTCAGGTTTAAGGAAGTGCAAAACGGGTCTCCCAAATTCCACCAGTTGCAACATTCTGGGCTTTTACTTCCATGAACTCATCTTTTCCCTCTTTAGTAAGATAGCGCTTCTGAATGATGTTCTCGCCCGAACGGCCTTCAATCCCCTCGCCAGCTATCTTATCGCCAACCCTTGGCAGGAATGGAAAACGCAAGGTGAGCACCTCATCATCCGTTTTCACCAAGGCCGTGGCCTGCTCAAAAAGCACCTCTTCGAATTTCTCGTGGGCTATCTCGTCATTGATCTCCTCATTGGCCTTGGGGTTCAGCTTGCCAATCCAAGCCGCAAAGGTCAACACGCTCTTGTCCTTTACCTCTTGTTGCACGTAGAAGGGAAAAGGTGAACGCACATGCTCATGGTCGCTGAACCAGTATGCAAAGGTCTGTTGCACCATCTCGCTATTGGCAAGTTGTTCTTTCAATGGAATGGTCATGTCAATAGATGTCATTCAATTCGGTTTCTAAGTTAATGGCTTTTGGAAATAGCACTTCGCTTTCAATCTTTATGGACTGTTTTAATGTCCGCTCAAACTCTTCGAGCATTCCAAATAGTTCGCTAAGTTCAGCATTTTCATTGTCTGGAAGACGGTAGTTTTCCGTGAGTGTACGGATTTCGAGCACACCTTCAAGCACTTCCCT
>CAMCFW010000141.1 GCA_945874195.1 Chryseobacterium gleum | reverse complement strand
AGATATTTCTCCTTGCTGAATGCATATCGCTTATCGTAATAATGAAGCAACAGCTCTGCTACTTCGGCCAAGCGGTTTTCATTCAACAATTCCAATGTGGCCTTCATGTGTTGTCCACCCAGTTTCTGCTGAAGTTTCATGATGCTCTTTTCCAGTTCCGATATTGGCGCGTTTCCATAGTCGCCAACAAGCCGTTCTATTCTCAATTCCAACGGAATATCAATCGCAATAGCGGTTGATTCGGTCATTCTTTGCCATAGCAGTTGAGGCAGATAAACCTTGCCAATGGTCATTCCTTCGCGTTCAATCCAGATGCGTTTTTCAGGATTGAGCTCCCTCAACTGACCGTACAGGTCGTTTTGGAATTGTTGCGAAGTGGGCTGTGGGTTCATTCCGATGCTTCCGAAAGCGGAACCTTTGTGATTCGCAAGCCCTTCGAGGTCAATGATCTGCTCCCCGGCATGGCGTATGGCGTGAAGAATGTCGGTCTTTCCGCTTCCTGTCGGTCCATCGATCACTATCAGTCTCTTCGCGTTTGAGAACGAGTGCAGCACGGTGTTCCGATACGCCTTATAGCCGCCATCGAGCACAGTGCAGTTCAATCCCACCTGCTCAAACAACCAGGCCATACGATTGCTGCGCATGCCACCACGCCAACAATACACACCAAGCTTCCCGTCAACAGCAACTTCTTCTGCCTGCTTGGCCAATGCTGCCATTTTAGGGCCCACTATTTCAAGCCCCTTTTCAATAGCGTCCGTCTTTCCCTGTTGCTTATAAATAGTGCCCACAATGGCCCGTTCGTAATCGGCAAAAAGCGGAATGCTGATGGCGCCCGTCACGTGACCCGATTCGAATTCGCCTGGCGAGCGGACGTCCACCAACGGATTTCCAGCAGTGGCAAAAAGAAAATCTTCTGGTTTGAGATATTCCATGGTTGTTTCGAGCGAAGCTATCTGTTCTTTGGCTCGAATTCAGGCGATCGGCATACTTTTCCACGCGCTCAGAAGTTTTTAAGACATTCACCCGTGATTTTTAAATCTATCGAGAACTTCACAAACCTTTGTCGGAGTTCACGGTCAACCATTTAACCCAACGGCATCATGCCCCTCACCCGCTCTGGTCTGCTCATTGCCCTCTTTCTTCTCGCTGCATCCAGCTCTGATACCCACGCCCAATGCTGCGATTACACCCTGAGCATGCACGACACCTATGGCGATGGGTGGAACGGTGGGACATTGACCATTTATGTGAACGGAGCAGAGGCGGGGGTGTATAGTGCCGTTGGTACAGGAAGCACCATCACCCTCAATATCTGCAATGGCGATGCCATCGATCTGGAATACGCATCGGGCGACTGGGAGGAGGAAAACAGCTACGAACTGTTTGATGCTGGTTTCAACCTTCTTTATTCTGATGGTCCGACTCCTGTGACAGGCCCTGTTTATTCAGGGTTGGCGGACTGTGAGACACCCCTTGTTCCCGGTGCGCACCCATGCACGGCCTTGGTTCTCGATTCATGTATCCATTCCAGCAATGTGGGAATGCCCGGCACAGGGATGCAGCCTAATTGTGCTGAATACCAGGGAGGCGACATCTGGTTCAGTATCACCGTGCCACAGTCGGGCAACCTGTCGTTTGTAACTGACAGCGGCAGCATCAATGATACCGGGTTGGCTCTTTGGACCGGCAATGATTGCACCGCGCTGAGCCTAATCGCTTGCGATGACGATGCGGGGAACGGCTATTTCTCGTTCTTGACAGTAGGCGATATGGTGCCAGGCAGCACGCTTTATGTCCAGGTGTTCGGCTACGGTGGTGCCCAGGGCACTTTTCTACTGTGCGCCACGGATCTGGGCACCATCACATTGGAAAGCAGCGAACTGCCCATCTTCCATATCACAACCCTCGGCAGCCCTATTGTTGCGGACACCAAAGTGGAAGCCATGCTGCAGATTCGGTACAACGGCCTCGGCAACCTGACCTATCTGACCGACCTGCCCAATGAGTACAATGGTCATATCGGCATTGAGATACGTGGGGCCACCTCTTCAGGATATCCGCAAAAGCCATACAACCTAGAAACCCGCACCGCCACAGGCGACAACAACAATGTGGCCCTGCTGGGCATGCCGACCGAGAATGACTGGGTCCTGCTATCGAACTACAACGACCGCTCACTGATCCGCAATACTTTGGCCTTCGACCTGTTTGCCCAAATGGGGAATTACAGCGTGCGTACCCGTCTGGCAGAGGTGTTTGTTGACAGTTCGTACAAAGGCATCTACGTTTTTGGGGAGAAGATCAAGCGCGATCAGAACCGCGTGGACATAGCCAATCTACTGCCCATCGACACTCAGGGCGATGAACTCACTGGTGGCTATATCCTTCAACAGAACTATTGGGACAACAACAATAGTTTCGAATCGAACTTCTCCCCGATCGATCACCCCGATTTCGATGTGCATTTCCTCTACCACCAGCCCAAGCCCGATGAACTCGTGCAGGTGCAGAAGGACTACATTGCCTCGTACATCGACAGCCTTGAGACCGCCCTGTACGGCCCAGACTTTGCCGATACGGCCACCGGATTCCGCAAATACCTCGACCTGAAGTCTTTTGTAGACTACTTCATCATCAACGAGCTCTCGCGCAACAACGATGGTTTCAAGAAAAGTGTCTATTACCACAAAGACAAATTCTCGAACGGTGGCAAGCTGAAGGCCGGCCCCGTGTGGGATTTCGACTGGGCATGGAAGACCCTTGCCACCTGCTCACTCTTTGAGAACAACGATGGGTCGGGCTGGGCGCACCTGATCAACGACTGCCCCACCGACAACTACTCCACGGGCTGGTATATCAGATTGATGCAAGACACCGCATACAACAACGAGTTGCGGTGTCTTTACGATGGATACCGCGCCACTGTCCTGAGCAACGCCAGCATCAACGCCTACATAGACAGCGTGGGAGCACTGGTTCAGAATGCGAAGGAAAGGCATTTCCAGAAATGGCCGATTCTGGGCATGAGCGGCCAAGCCCCAGAAGTGAATGCCATAGCCACTACCTACCCGGCCGAATTGGATACACTCAAGGCATGGATAGCTACACGGCTGATATGGCTGGATGCCAATATACCGGGCACCTGCTGGCCCGAAGAGCCCTCGGGCATATCGGGTCCAAGTGCTGACGCATTGCTGTGCTACCCGAATCCCGGCAATGGGACGGTGCAGTTGAGCGGCACTTCACTCGGGCATGGATCAACACTGATTGAGGTCTACGATGCCGCAGGTCGCATCATCAACACACAGAGAACATCACATGCGGGCACGATCATTCTTAGCCTTCCGCACCCAGGCGTGTTTAACCTGCGCGTGACTGATGCACAGGGCACCTCCTATCTAAGAAAAGTAGTGGTGATAGCGGACTGAGGGATCAATTCTGGGGTAACCGGGTATTTGGATGGAATTCGGGGAATCAGCATACTTTTTCGCATTCTCAGAAGTTGTTAAGATATTTCCGTTGTCATGTTAAGTAGAGAACAGGAGGCCGAACTCATCCGCAAGGCGCAGAAGGACATCAATGCCTTCGGCCCGCTCTACGATGCGAATTTCAGCACAGTATTCGGCTTCATTTTTAAGCGGGTGCGCGATCAGGCGCTGACAGGCGAACTCACATCCATCGTCTTTCTTAAAGCGGTCAACGGTCTACAGAACTATACGGTCACAGGTGCGCCATTTTCCTCGTGGCTCATTCGCATAGCGCTCAACGAGGTGCGGCAATATCATCGAAAATCCAACAAGCAGACATCGGTTCCGCTGAATGAAGCCGATCTGATCTCGGTGTTTGATGAATTGGACGACAAGCTGGAGCAGGAACGCAGCATCGAACTGCTTTTGAAGGCACTCAACCAGCTGGACGAAGAAGCATCCACCTACATCGAACTGCGTTTCTTTGAAGGACGATCGTTCAAGGAAATGGCAGAGATCTTGAACCTGACAGCCGACAACGCCAAGGTGCGCACCTACCGCGCTTTGGATCGATTACGGACAATAATGACCAACTTCGGCCACACAAAATGACGCGCTACCACGCCAATACCGAAACCGATAAAAAAGGCTCCTTCAACGACATTCCGTCCGAAGAAGAGATGAGCAAGTACAAGGATTTCGGTAAGCTGAGGCACAATTACGAGCGCATGACCGAACCGCTGTACAAGCGACCCATTTACCGCTACCGCAAAGGATTTCTCATCATTCTATTGATCCTGCTGCTGACGTACCTCATTATTGAGTTCGGGTAGGTTTTCGGAAGTTTCCCCAAGGAACGCAGATTCTTAGCCGCGAAAACCCGCCAGACCCGCGTCATCCGCGTTCCATCAAAAAAACTCTGTTCCCTTTTCCATTTCCTGCATTCTATTGATAGGACGCTGAGAATTCCGGCCGGATGATCAGTCCAAAAAAGCCTCACAGTCCCGTCCCGATATTCATCGGGAGCTATCGGGAGGTGATGGCATCGGACAAGTATTAACCAAAACTCAACTATCATGGCTGGACAGAAAGAAACTTCACGGCAAAAAATGATCGGGATGATGTATCTCGTTCTAACCGCGCTGCTTGCGCTCAACATTTCAAAGGACATTCTCGATGCGTTTGTCATTGTGGACGAAAGCCTTGCGGCAAGTTCCGAAACAACGGGCAAGAAGCTGAATGCGATTTACTCCGATTTTGAGCTTGCGCGAAGCATAGACCCGGAAAAAGTGAACAATTACTGGTCTCGGTCGCAAGAGGCTCGAAGGCGGGCAACGGAGATCAACGCTTTCATAGACAGCATCAAGACCACACTGATCGCCAGAACCGAAAACGTGGAACGCGCAGTGGCCGATACCATGTCTATGGCCAGCATTTCCAAGAAGGACGATTATGACACACCCACGAACATTCTGGTTGGCGAACACGAGGACGGACAAGGCGGTCTGGCGAATATTCTCAAGAATAAGATCGCAGAATATCAGGTTTCGATGCGCGAACTGCTGAGCGAACAGGACAAGGCCCATTTCAATGAACGCATCGACCTTTCTGACAGGAAGCTGGCCGATCGGACATCGACCTGGGAAACCAACAATTTCTATCAAACACCGTTGGTGGCTTCGTTGGTCATCCTTTCGAAACTGCAGATGGACGTGGCAGATGTGGAGTACGATGTAGTCAATAAGCTCTATCGTTCGTTCAACCAGAAGGATTTCTACTTCGATACGATTGCCGCAACCGTTCTTTCACAAAGCAACTACGTGCTGTTGGGAGAGGAATATGCCTCCGATATCATTGTGGCGGCTTACAGCACCACCCGATCACCCAAGATCCGCATCGGAAAATTGAACGGTGACGGAACAGCACTTGCACGCGAGCTCGAAACCGTTCCGACTGAAAATGGCAAAGGCATCTTTCGAAAGAAGGCATCGGCCGAAGGGATCTTCACCTACGAAGGAATGGTGGATCTGGTGAACAGCGAAGGCGGCACGCAGAGTTATCCGTTCCGTTCGGAGTACATCGTGGCGCGGCCTTCGTTGGTGGTTTCTGCAACCAAAATGAATGTGCTCTATAGGGGAATTGAAAATCCAGTCGAGATTTCCGTTCCTGGAGTTCCTTCAGAGAATATTGTTGCCACAATTTCTGACGGCCATCAGCTGATCAAAAAATCCAATGGGCAATACGTAGCGAAAATGAAGGCTCAATCGGGATCTGAAGTAAGCATTTCTGTTTCAGCGAGAATGAAAGATGGAGCGGTTCGACCCATGGGAAAAATGGAGTTTAGGGTCAAGCGTCTTCCGAAGCCCCATCCATCAATCGCAGGACGTGCCAACCCATCTGAAAAATGGCAGGCAGCTGCGATGAAGAACGCTCCGGGTCTATCTGCACGATATGACGAAAGCTTCGTGTTTAACCTGAACTGTAATACAAAGAGCTTTAAAGTAATGGTCATTAACAAACAGATGGGGGTTGTAGGGCGCACGGAGAATTATGAGGCTCGTTTCAATGCAGAAACCAAGGCGCTTCTCCAAAAGGTGAAAAAGGGAGATAGGGTTTATTTCGAAAGCATCAAGGCCGTTGGTGACGATGGGGTGCTCCATGATCTGGGAACAGTAGTTGCTGAAAT
>CAMCFW010000140.1 GCA_945874195.1 Chryseobacterium gleum | reverse complement strand
CTTCAACACGGCCACTACGATCATCACAGAACCTTTCCCGCTGACCTTGCTCGACTCTGCAACCAACATTACCTGCGGTGGTTCTTGCGATGGCGTTGCCGGTGTCCTTGCGCAAGGCGGAACCACTCCTTACTCCTACCAATGGAACGATCCTGCTAATCAGACCACGCCTATTATTGTAGGCCTTTGTGCCGGAACCTATCAGGTTGTTGTGACTGATGCCAACGGATGTTCTGATTCCACAAGCATCACGATTATCGAACCAGCAATTCTTCAGGCATTGGTGTCTGTTCAGAACCCATCGTGTGGTGGTGTTTGTGACGGTGAAGCAACCGTTACTCCAACAGGTGGTACGGGTCCTTTCACCATTCTTTGGTTACCCGGTCTTCAAACCACGCCTACATTAACGGGGCTCTGCGCAGGTTCTTACACTGCCATTGTGGTTGATGCTTCGGGATGTTCTGATACCACGGTTATCAACCTGACAGAACCGCCTATTTTGACATCAAGCATCACTGGAACTACACAGATACTTTGCGAAGGCAACTGCAACGGCTCGGCCACAGTGACAGCCAACGGTGGAACACCTCCTTTCACTTATCAGTGGAATGACCCAGCCAACCAGACAACGCAAACGGCCAGTGGTCTCTGCATTGGAATCTATTCGGTGGTGGTGACAGATGCCATTGGTTGTACGACCAATTCAACAGCGGTTATAAGCGATTCGGCTGCTTTGGTTGCAACCGTTCCGATCTTCACACAGATCAGCTGCAACGGTGCTTGCGATGGAACCGCCACTGTATTTGCTTCAGGAGGAAGTGGACCGTACCAATACTTCTGGAACGATCCTTTCAGCCAAACGACACAAACGGCCATAGGGCTTTGCCCAGGTACCTACACGGTGACCGTGGTGGATGGACAATCTCCGGCCTGCACCACTCAGGCTTCGGTGAACATCTTTGAACCTTTGACACTGACCGTTTCGGCCATTGCAACCGATGTAACCTGCGGAAACGATTGCGATGGTGTGGCCACAGCCTTCCCATTAGGTGGGACACCTCCTTATGTAGTGGTTTGGAACAATCCGGGCGGAACAGGAACCGACCTTTGCGTTGGAACTTACACAGCTACGGTGACCGATGCTAACGGATGTCAGGCATTTGCCAGCGCAACGGTTAATGGACCGCCTGCAATCGTATCGAACGCCACCAGTGTTGCCTCCACGTGTAGCAATCTTAACAATGGTTCCATCAACCTGACGGTTGCTGGCGGTGTGCCCGGTTATACCTACAACTGGACGCCGGGAAACATTCAGGTGGAAGACCCAACGAACATTCTTACCGGAACATACACCGTTGTGATAACGGATGCTACTGGCTGTTCCATCACCGCTACCTACAGCGTTGGAACCTTGGTTGCCATCAGTGCCGAAGCAGGTGCAAGCGACACAGTCTGCGTGGGCTCATCCATCGTGCTGAACGGTGCCGGGGGGGGAAGTTATCTTTGGTCGCCCGCTGCTTCGCTCAGCGACCCGGCCATTGGAAGCCCGATAGCCACTCCATTCGATACAACCACCTACTACTTGACGGTGACCATTGGAAACTGTACGGATGTTGATTCTGTGACCATCTTTACCTACGGAGTTCCTCCAGTGGATGCTGGAAACGATATTCAGATACCAGAGAACGCCTCCATTAATCTAAATGCGAACGGGGTAGTGACGGGATGGACCTACACTTGGGAACCAGCCGAATACTTGGACAATCCGAACCTGACCAACCCGCTGGCCTCACCTCCTGGGTCTACCATGTTCTACGTGACCGTGACAGACGAGAATGGATGTTCTAGCACTGACTCGGTCTATGTAGAAGTCACCCCGGGAATCATCTTCCCTGATGGTATATCGCCTAACGGTGATGGTATCAACGATTTCTGGATCATTGACAACATCCAATTGTTCAACGATGCCATTGTGGAAGTATATAACCGTTGGGGACAGATGCTGTTCCAATCTGCACCGGGCTACCCAGTGCCGTGGGACGGTAGATATAAGGGCAAGGACCTTCCGGTGGGAACGTATTACTACGTCATCTACTCGGCCAACTTTGAAGAACCGTTCACTGGACCAATCACTATCATCAGATGATCATCATGAAGAGATTTCTATACATATCCGTTCTATCGTTGGGCTTGGCTGCAACTGCATCAGGTCAACAGATTCCGCAGTACAGTCAGTATATGCTTAACGACTACATTCTCAATCCGGCCACAACGGGTCAGCACGACTATTGGGAGGTTAAGTCGAATAACCGCCTGAACTGGGTGGGTATTACCGATGCACCGCGGACGTTTATCCTTTCGGCCCACGGTCCGTTCAAGAAGTATAACATGGGCATGGGCGGTTCGGTGTTTGCCGATATCACTGGGCCTACAAGCCGTGTTGGATTCTACCTGTCCTATGCATACCATCTGAAACTATCGAAGTCGTTAAAGTTGGGCATGGGTCTCAGCTTCGGTCTCTTGCAATATCGAATTGACGGCACCAAGGTGACGCTTTATGAGAACGGTGATCCTGTGTTCCCGAACCAGATGATGACGGTTTATACGGCCGATGCAACTTTTGGTCTTAACTTGAAACACAAGAACTTCAACTTCGGCATTTCATTGCCACAGCTGATCGGCAACGACCTGAAGTTCTTGGAGAATCAGCAGGATCCACAGAGCAAGTTGGCCCGGCATTATATGGCCATGGGGGGTTACACTTTCCACATCGGGGATTTCGGCATCATGCCCAATTTCCTGTTGAAGTATGTGACGCCAGCACCACCGCAGATTGACGGTGGATTGAAGTTGGACTATAAGGATCAGTTCTGGATCGGTGCCTCATACCGTCATCAGGATGCTGTTTCATTCATGGGTGGACTTGCTTACAAAGACTTTCTGGTAATTGCCTATAGCTATGACATGACGACATCAAACTTGAAGAATTATTCGAGCGGTACACATGAAGTTATGGTTGGTGTACGCTTCCGTCCTTGGAAGAAGGTGGCCACTGAAAGCACGGATGCTGCTCCTGCTGGAGAAGGAGAAGGCAAGGCCGAATAAGAGTCTAAAGGGCCGTTGAGCTCTGATTTAGATTAAAAAACCCGAATGTTTCAGAGAAACATTCGGGTTTTTTATTGTGCCGAAAGTGTTTACAGTTGCGTAGGAGGCTGTGAACTCCGTTTACGTGTTTACTCAGAACCGAACGCCCATCACACAAACATCATCGATCTGTTCTGTCTTTCCTTTCCATTCATCGAAGAAGGAGGCGAGAGCCATTCCTTGATCCATCAAAGAGCTATCGGCCGTTTCCGTCAACGTGCTTCTGAATTTGCCAGAACCGATCTTCTTATCATTCGCCCCTCCGAACTGGTCGGCAAACCCATCTGAGAAGAGATACACAGCATCTCCCCTGGCAATCTGAATCATGTGTTCGGTAAATGGCCTGTGGTTGCTCATATTCCCAATGGGATGCTTATCGGCACGGATCACTTCCATTTCCCCATTTCGGAGTACCCAAAGGGGATTGTAGGCCCCTGCAAAGTGCAGTTCCCTCCGCTCTTTAAAATAGCAGCACAACGAAAGGTCCATGCCATCCTTCACGTCAATCCCTTTGCCAGATCGAAGCATTTCGCTCACTTGATCCGATAGGCTTAACAGGATATCGCTCGGCAGCACAAGCCCTAGATCGGTCACAGCCCGTTTCAGCGCACTAGTGCCTATAAAGCTCATGAAAGCACCTGGCACGCCATGGCCCGTGCAGTCAACTACGGCAAAATAGACGCGGTCAGGTAGATCATGGATCCAGTAGAAATCACCCGAAACAATGTCCTTCGGTCTAAAGAGAATGAGCGAGTCCGGAAAAATGGCCTGCAACACATCCGAATGCGGCAACAGCGCTCGCTGAATATTCTCGGCATACTCAATGCTGTCGGTTATTTCCTTCTTCTGCTCGAGTATCAGGTGGTTCTTCTTCTCAAGAAGGACATTCACCTTAACTTTTGCGCGGTAGGCGAAGAACGCCATCAGCGACATGATACCCAACAGGAACGTAATGGCCGCTGCGGCAGCCAAATAGATCTCCCTTCTCCTTAGTTGTTCCGTGGCAATAGCATCCTTCTTCTCTTGTTCTAGCGCGGTGAGGGCCGCTTTCTTGTCATAGTCGTATTGGAAACGCTGGCGCATCACTTCCCGCTGGTTCTCCTCGCTTTCGATGCTATCGCGCATGATGATATGCAATTCGTACATCTCCAATGCCTTGCTGTAGTTGCCGAGGGCCTTGTACGATTAGTGAAGGATACTGGCCGCATCCATGATCACAAGGACGGTACCCGTTTCTCGTGCAAGCTCTAAAGCCTTAGTGCCATGCGATACGGTTCGCTCATGGTCTCCCCGTGCCTGATAGATGGAAACGATGTTTATCAGGGATTTTGCAATGCCTCTCTTGTCGCCCATCTCCTCTCTAACGTTCAGGCTTCGCGTATAATGAAACATAGCTTCCTCAAGATCTCCGCGCTCTTTGTGTATGATCCCGATGTTGTTCAAGGTCAAGGCAATGCCGTCCTTATCGCCAAGCTCTTCCACGATGGCAAGGCTTCGGGTATAATTGGCCATCGCTTTATCATAATTTCCCATGTCGCGGTGAATGATGCCGATGTTGTTCAAACTTGCAGCCACGCCCTGCATGTCATTCATCTCCTCTCTAATGGCCAAGCTGCGCACATGGTAGTCCATGGCCTGTCCGAGGTCTTCCCTGTCCTGATATAGATTTCCTATGTTGTTGAGATTGGCTGCAATACCTTCCTTGTCGCCCATCTCCTCATCTATTTTGAGGCTACGGGCGAAACAGTCGATGGCCTTGGCCAAGTCTCCCTGCTGCTCGTATATGCCCCCCATATTACTGAGGGTAGACGAGATTCCTCTTTGGTGATCTATCTTCTCGAAGATGGCGAGGCTGAGGGCGTAGTGGTCTATCGCCTTGGCATAATCGCCACGTATGTGGAAGGAAGTTCCTTGCGTGTTGAGCGCATTGCCCAAGAACCGCCCCGACCCCTTTTTTCAGCAAAATCGTACTGCAATTGAGCAAAATGGTACGCACTGTCCGGCTGGCTGAACATATAGCCGTGCCATGCAATGCGGTGCATGGCTTTCAACCTGTTGGTGTCGGCCTGTCGGGTATCATTCCAAATCGCCCACAACGAATCATTCGCGGTCTTTGGCAGCGTGCTTTGTCCGAAGGATGTGCCCGCCACGCACAACAGAACCGCCAATAGGCAGCTACGCAAGAGGATGGAACGCAAATGGGGCATCTGGTAAGGTTTGGAATCGTGAATATCTACATATCCTGTCAATTCGCAATTAGGGGGTAGGCTCATGACCATGAAGTGTGGCCACCCGATCACCCCCGGCCCAGCACGGCCTGCCAAAACTTGTCGCGTTCGGCCTCGGTGGCAGCGAATTGGGGCTTAGGCGCGCAGCAGGGGAAGTTCCGATAAAAAATCAGTTAGTCCCGATGGTTATCGGAAAGGGACGGGACGTCACTCAGAATATCTTCTCCGGCTCCATCACCGAGGACTACGAACTCACACCGACACCACCGACACCACCGCCCCCCATGCCCTGAATCGGTGATCTTATTGATACGGTAAGTTTCATTGAGGAGAATGGTGCTGAGCGCAACGTTTTCTCTGGGATGGCCCTGTTGGCCATCAAGTTGCAGGCTTAGTTTACTCCTGAAAATAAACCCGTTTCACCCGTGCCGAAATGCTTGTCAGCACCTCGTAGGGAATGGTCTCTGAATTCTTGGCAAATTCGGTTATTGGCAACTCTTCACCGAAAATGATCACCTCATCGCCTTCCTTGCAAGGAATCCCGGTCACATCGACCATGCACATGTCCATGCACACATTGCCAACAATGGGCGCTCGGTGGCCGTTGATCATTACGCTGCCTTTACGGTTGCTGTTCTTGCGGTTCAGCCCGTCCGCATAGCCGATGGGCAATGTGGCCGAACGCATGTCGTTCTGCACCTTCTCCACCCGCCCATAACCGATGGTGTCTCCTTTTTTCAGGTCGTGCATCTGCGTGATGGTGGTGCGTAGGGTACTCACATTGCGCAACTTGCCGGTTATGGGGCTTTCGGGCGCCACACCATAGAGGCCGATGCCCAACCGCACCAT
>CAMCFW010000139.1 GCA_945874195.1 Chryseobacterium gleum | reverse complement strand
CCTCCGGGAATGGCCTGAAGAATGGGCGTTTCCACTTCAAGGATCCCGTGGTCGTTGAAATATTCGCGGAAGGTGTTGTAGAGTTTTGTGCGCTTCATGAACACGTCTTTCGTTCCGGGATTGACTACAAGGTCCACGTAACGTTGACGGTAGCGGAACTCGGCATCGCTCACTGCATCATGCACCACACCTTCCGCATCGGTCTTCACCACGGGAAGCGGCTTGATCGACTTGCTCAACAGGGTCAATTCCTGCACATGAACAGACGTTTCGCCCACCTGTGTTTTGAAAACGTATCCTTTTATTCCGATGAAATCTCCTCGGTCGAGCAGTTTTTTGAAAACTTCGTTGTAGAGCGTCTTATCGTCATCCGGACAGATCTCGTCACGGGCAATGTAGATCTGAATGCGGCCCGAAGCATCTTGCAATTCGGCAAACGAGGCCTTGCCCATCACGCGGCTGCTCATCATTCTACCGGCCAGAGCCACTTCCTTCAGTTCCTCGCCAGCGGCAAATCGGTCCTTTACCTCCTGCGCCATGATATTCACCGGAAACAATGCCGCTGGATAGGGGTCGATCCCCATTTCGCGGAGTTTGGTAAGGGCGTCCCGTCTGACGAGTTCCTGTTCGCTGAGCTCTTGCATGCTTGAAATTTTGCGCAAAGATAACAGCCGTCACCAAGGCGACCTCAGACACTAAGGCAGATAGGCAGTATATTCGCCATCCCATGAAAAACAACGTTGGGTCAGGAAAGGTCAACATCGTCAGCACAGGCGAAGGCGGTAGTTTTGTCCGACTTCCAGTGTCAGTAAAAGAGATCAAATGAACATGAAACAGCTTATAACCGACTTTACCAATCAGATCGCCAAGGCCATTGTTATTGGCAATTCCTTCGAACCGTCCGACCCGAAGGCCGAGTTCACCAACGTCCTGATTTCCGGCCTTGGAGGTTCGGGGATCGGTGGAACAATTGCTGCAGAGGTTGTGGCTAGCGAGGCTCGGATTCCGATCGTGAACAACAACGGATATTTCATTCCTGCCTTTGTTGGCATGGACACGCTTTTTCTGGCGTGCTCCTACTCCGGCAACACAGAAGAAACAATCAGTGCGGCCACCTTGGCACATGCGAAAGGAGCAACAGTAGTTGTCATTTCAAGTGGTGGAAAACTGAAAGAAATGGCCAGTGAGAACGGATGGGACCACATTGGCATTCCGGGTGGACAGCCCCCACGCGCCAGCTTCGGACTTTCATTCCCTGAAGTACTCTATACCCTTCACGCATTCGGCATCATTTCGAAGGGCTTTGAAAAACAACTGGAAGCAGCCATCAAATTGCTTGACGACAATGAAGTTGCCATCCAAAAAGAAGCGCAGGAAGTGACCGAAAAACTGTTCGGTAAGATTCCTGTGATCTATGCTGCCGATGGGTTCGGAGGGGTGGCAACCCGTTTCCGTCAACAGGTGAATGAGAACAGCAAAATGCTCTGCTGGCACCATGTGATTCCCGAAATGAACCATAATGAGCTTGTCGGTTGGCGAACCAAGAACAACGATCTGGCGGTCATCATCTTCCGCAATGCAACAGATTACAACCGTATTCAGAAACGAATGGAGATCAATACGCAGACTTTCGCAAACTACACCGATACGACCATTGAAGTGTGGTCGAAGGGGGAAAGCGACCTGCAACGCGCGCTGTATCTCATTCACCTTGGTGACTGGATTTCGTACTTCCTTGGCGACAAGAAAGGTGTGGATATTACTGAGGTGAAGGTCATTGACCATTTGAAGGGCGAGCTCAGTAAGCTCTAATGTCGAAAAGCGTTTTTTTTGAGGACAAAGGACTCGTTCCTTACAAGGAATGTTGGGATTACCAGTTGTCCCTTTTCCACGAAATGGTGGATAGAAAGAAATGGAACAAGAACAATCCTGAACTTGAAAAGACGACCGAAAACCGACTTATCTTTTGCTCTCATCCTCACGTTTACACGTTGGGAAAAAGCGGGAATGAGGAAAACCTTCTTTTAACGGAAAGCGAACTCAAGTTTCATGGGGCTGAGTTCTACCACATCAACCGCGGTGGTGATATTACCTACCATGGGCCAGGACAGATCGTGGGCTATCCCATCTTCGATCTCGATTTCTTCTTCCACGACATCCATCTTTTTATTGATAAGCTGGAAGATGCCATCATCGCAACCCTCAAGCACTATGGCATTGAAGCTGGGCGCGGTCCAAAGGGCTACACGGGTGTTTGGGTAGATTGGGAGCAACCCGAAAAGGCCCGTAAGATCTGCGCCTTTGGCATGCACACCAGCCGTTGGGTGACGATGCACGGTTTTGCGCTGAATGTTAACACCGACCTATCCTATTACAAGCACATCATTCCCTGCGGAATTGACGACCGCGATGTTACTTCGATGCAGCGCGAGCTTGGAAGAATGGTGGACGAAGGTGAGGTGAAGGCTTTGCTGAAGAACGAGATTGGAGCTCAGCTTGACATTCGGGCCTTCGTGTAGTGTTTCTGTAGAAAGCGATTCAGGTTCGCTTCCTTATCGATCGGCTTTCCATTGTAGATGAATTCGACCAACTGCTTCGCGAAAAAGGGAGCGAGCATCACGCCTTTGGTTCCCATTCCATTGAAGAGAAATAAGTTCTTGTGTTCGGGATGAACACCGATCACTGGCCTTCGGTCGACAACTGTGGGGCGGATGGCCGCACGCTCGTCAAGCACTTCGAATTTTACATTCAGCACCTTTTCTGCTTTGGAAAGCAATTCTTCGGTCGATGCCTTGGTTGGGATTTCATCTAGCACATCCCATTCGTACGTTGCTCCAAGCTTGAATATGCCTTTCTCTTCCGTTGGAAACAGTATAAATTGCTGATTGTAGATTCTATCTGGCGTAAGCGATGAGTCTGTTTTTACGGTAAGGATCTGCCCCTTAGTAGGCTTAAACGGAACCCAGTTAAAGAATGGGTTTTCTGATATGAAACGACCTTCCGAGAAGATGATCCTATCGGCCAAAACGTCACCGTGTTCTATTTCAGAATCACTGATCTTCAGAGCGGAATGATCAAACTCTTTGCGAACTAACAAACCCTTCTTTTGTAAGTGATCGCGATATGCTAGAAGTGTCTTTTCAATTCGTAGGAAGCCTCCGTTCCTGATCGTTATGCTAGCAATAAATCCGTCTTTAAAAGGTCCTTCGGGAGCCCCCATTTCAATTGACTCGACATAAGGATCGAGCCGCTTTTCTTTCAAAACCTGTTTCCATTCAACAAGATCATCTTCAGTCGTTATTGGCTTGAGAATAGGAAACTGGTGGCGAAGCGATATGATATTCAACCGGGAATCCATCTCTCCGTATGCCTCAACTAAGGCAGGAATGAGATCATCGGCTTTCCAACTTTTGAGCTTACGCTTGAAGACAACTGGGTTATAGATTCCTCCCGCGATCAGCGAAGCAGAGCTTTCCGGACAATTATCTATGACCACAAACGACCTACCGGCCTTTTCCAACTGATGACAGAGATTCAATCCTGCAATACCCAATCCTACGATCAGGTTCTCTGTCTCTCTCAATCAGACTATAGTTTGGAGGTGTAGGTGGCCCCGGCCATCGAGCAAGGAATGAACACGATGAAGTCCAAATAGAACCATTCTGGGTAAGAGGTAATGAGAACCATGTTGACCAGGCCGAGGATGGTGAGGACCGCGCCTAGGGTCAAACCTACGTTCATGGTATCTTCTTTCAGAATGAAACCTACGGC
Organism: Chryseobacterium gleum; assembly: GCA_945874195.1. Taxonomy (GTDB): domain Bacteria; phylum Bacteroidota; class Bacteroidia; order UBA10329; family UBA10329; genus UBA10329. The sequence continues at coordinate 2,484 of CAMCFW010000139.1, read as the reverse complement.
CAGACCACCGATTAGTGAGCCGATCGCATGGCTCACGATCATGAGAATGAGCCCAACAGCCGAAAGGCTGCCCACCATGGCACGAACCGCATCCAGATCTGGAACCGGGCCTGGTGTTCCGAACGAACGTACGGCCAAAATGGCTCCGATGGCAATGATGGAAAAGGACAGTACTAGTCCGACAATGACTGCAATGAATTTTTTCATGGGACAGCTCTTTAGGTTGTCCTAAGGTAACGAAAAAGAAACCGATTTATTATCTGAAACTTTAAAGTGGCCTATTTTGGATATTTCTCCAAGGCCAATTTTGCAGCATTATAGGCGTTGACCACCCCGCCATTCTTCGAAAGTTTCCCGAATTTGGTTGACTTCGTCTGCGCATATTGCGGGTCTGGCATAAGCACGGTGAGCTTCGGATATTTATTGCTCGACTCCAGCAACAGCGTCTTCAATTCCAATCCCGTTAGTTCAGGAAAATACGATTTGATAAGGGCGGCCACTCCGCTCACAACTGGTGCTGCCATGCTCGTTCCGTCTTCAAACTCGTAGGTATTGTCCGGTTTGGTGGAATAGACCTGAACGCCTGGCGAGAAAAGATCAACGCTCTTTTTTCCGTAGTTTGAGAACACACCAACCAGATGCTCGTCTCCGGTAGAGGACGATGCCCCAACAGACAACCATGTTGAACAAGTGGCTTTTTGAAATGTATAGTTCGGATTCGGGTAGTTGGGCGTCTTGTCCAAATTATTGGCATCATTTCCTGCCGCGTGAATCAGTAATACGCCTTTGTCTTCGGCATGTTTAATGGCCTGATGCACATCTGCAGTGTGGGTCGAATACCCCTTTCCAAAGCTCATGTTGATGATGCTGGCACCATTGTCGGCCGCATACCGGATGGCATTGGCCACATCCTTGTCAAACTCATCTCCATTCGGAACGGTGCGCACGATCATCAGTTCCACGTTCTGGCAAATGCCGTTCATTCCTATGCCGTTGTTTGACACAGCACCAACAATGCCGGCAACATGTGTTCCATGGTCATCATGCGGGGCAGAAACGTCATTGTTTCCGTAGAAACGCTCGCTCATGTTGTCCTCATCATCCCCGATGGTGGTTCGGTCCTGAAACTGTGGATTGTAGTGGTATTCCAACTTGTCTTTCAGATAAGAATGGTATTGGTCCAGGCCTTCTTTGCTGAAATTGGGGTCGGCTGAAAGACCAACCAGAACGTTCTTGAATAATTTTGGTTGATCACCTTCCGGCTCCCAGGCCGCTATTTGTTCCATTGTGTATTCTGCCCCGAAATTCGCCTTAGCTGTGCTGTCGGCACTATTGTAAATGGTGAGCACCCCATCTATCTGGGCAAATTCGCCAGCGGTAGAATTCAATTCTCCGAGGATCTTCTCTTCTGCGGTTTTAAACAGCGCATAATCCGTTTGGTCGGCTTTGGCCACATCACTTTTTGATTTCACTTCTGCAAATCTCGGTGCCAGCTTTCTGTAGATCCTGGTGATCTCCAAATTGGCATGGTTCATATTGGTGCCTTGTGCATTGCCTAGGAAATTCCAACCGTTCACATCATCGACATAACCATTCTTGTCATCGTCAATTCCGTTTCCTGCTACTTCACCCTTGTTCACCCAAATATTGGCCTTCAGGTCTTCGTGGTCGGTGTCAACACCCGAATCGAGAATGGCCACCACCACTTTTTTCGGTTTTCTGTCCTTTAAAAGTTCAATCGCTTTTTCGGCCCCAACACCATAGATTCCATCCGAAGGGTCTTTCATGTGCCATCCCTTCAGGGTTTCGTCCTGCGAAAACGCTGTGGAGAAAAGGAGTGTAGAAAGAAAAGAGGCGGCAAGAAGGCGTTGAAAGAATTTCATGTGGGAAAAAGGTTCAGTTGGAAATTGGGCGGCAATGATACCACTGTTTTCATAATTGAACACCAAAAATCGGCCTAGCGTTCTGGTTATGGCACAGATATAGGTTTTTTTGGGAATTTCAGGCGTAGCCGTTCTTCAAGGCAAAGCGGATCAGACCGGCAATGTTGTGAATGTCGAGTTTGTTCATCAGGTTGGTTCGGTGTGTGTCAACCGTCCGTGGGCTTATGAAGAGTTTTTCACCGATCTGTTTGCTGCTGAGACCCTCTGCGATCAGTTTCAGAATTTCGAGTTCGCGTTCGGTGAGTTCAACCTCGATGCCGCTGGCGCTCTTTTCAACTGCTTTTCCGGCCAGGCTCATGGTCACTTCGCTTGAGAAGACGTTCTGCCCCTCGTGCACCTTTCGAATGGCAGAGGCGAGTTCGTCCTGCGCAATATTCTTGAGCAGATAGCCGTCAGCCCCACAATCGAGCAATTGCTGCACCATGCCGCGTTCGCTGTGCTGCGTGAGTGAAATGATCTTCACCTTCGGGTATTCCTTCTTGATCCTTCGGGTGGCCTCCATCCCGTTCATCACTGGCATGTCAATGTCCATGAGAACCAC
>CAMCFW010000138.1 GCA_945874195.1 Chryseobacterium gleum | reverse complement strand
GGCCATTCCCGGAGGGGCTGCCGCCCGACCGTTCATCACCCATCACAACGCATTGGACATTCCGCTTTACATGCGGGTTGCGAACGAATTGTATCTGAAAAGATTGATCGTTGGTGGGTTTGATGGCGTGTATGAATTTGCCAAGGATTTCCGCAACGAGGGCATGGACCGCACGCACAATCCCGAGTTCACAGTGATGGAGATCTATGTGGCCTATAAGGATTACAATTGGATGATGGATTTCACCGAAAAGCTCTTGGAGAAAGCCTGCATCGCGCTTAACGGAACCACAGAGATCAACTACGGGGATAAGGCCGTCAGCTTCAAAGCGCCATTTCCGCGCGTGCCGATGTTGGATGCGATCAAAGAACATACGGGCGTTGACATTAGCGGAATGGATGAAGATGCGCTTCGGAAAGTGTGCAAAGACCTCGGCATCCCCGTGGAAGAAAGCATGGGCAAAGGCAAGCTCATCGATGAGCTCTTTGGGGAGAAATGCGAAGGTCACTACATCCAACCAACCTTTATCACGGATTATCCCGTAGAGATGTCGCCACTCACCAAAAAGCACCGAAGCAAACAAGGTTTGGTGGAACGTTTTGAGCTGATGATCTGCGGAAAGGAGATCGCCAACGCTTATTCGGAGTTGAACGACCCGATCGAACAGCGCGAACGTTTTGAGGAACAGATGCGCCTGGCCGACCGCGGTGATGACGAGGCGATGATGATCGATCAGGATTTTCTTCGCGCGTTGGAATACGGCATGCCGCCAACTTCTGGAATGGGAATCGGCATGGATCGCCTTGCCATGATGCTCACCAACCTACATTCCATTCAGGACATCCTCTTTTTCCCACAGATGCGCCCAGAGAAGACGGCCGAGAAGAAAGTGGAGCTGAATGAAACCGAAAAGCTCATTTTCGACATCATATCCAAAAACTCACCCTTGGACCTAAACGACCTGAAGAACCGCAGCGGCCTCAGCGGAAAACAATGGGATAAAGGCATCAAGGGCCTCACCTCGATAGGCGTTGCCAAGGTGACCAAAACCGATGCTGGGCTGGTGGTGGAGGTGGTGGGGTGATCACCTCACCTCCAAGCGCGTCACCACACGCTCCCAGTACTTCGGGGCATAGACGAAAACATCGTCACCAGTGTAGGCCACGCCATCGTTGCCCGCATATATCTGAACGAGGTTGTCGCTATTGAAACTGATCGTGGAGAACATCTCGATACTCTCGCCTCCATCTGGCATGGTCACCGTAACAGGAGTGTAATGGCTGCTACGGATGAATGGATTATTGCACAACGATCCACTGAACGGACAGCCGGGCAAGTTTGGTAGGGCCTGCGGATTATGGATATAAGTCGAATCCGTACCCCCAAACACATATCCAGCTGGTATTAGAAATTGCTGACCATAGAGGGGCAAGGTGAGTAGGCGGTCATTACAGGTGAGTGTCACACGGTTCAGCAACGGGTCGTAGTTCTTCAATGTGTTCAATTCCTGCAACTCGAACTGCACATCCTTATATTCCAATGGCATAACAAATGACAGCGTAATGTGATAGGGTACGAACACGAAATGGTTCATGGTTACTTCGTCCTGTTCGAAGATGCCATCGCGGATGTCGGTGCCGTACAGGATGGGTTCGGCCGTGAACTCTTGATTATTTGAGAAATCAACATCGAGGAATATCTGGTAGTTCGGGTCGTTGTCGTGCCCATCGATATACGAGATGGATCGGGTGTCTGCACCAGAACCTGCTGGCTCCAAATCGTCCTGATAGGCAAGGATGTTCAACTTGGATGTGAAAGAGTAAGGCGTAACCGTGGTGATCAGCGTTCCGAACTGGGCGTGAAAAGTATCGGCAGCAACCTTTCCAGCACCCTCCTCAAGTTCAGTGTTCGTGAATCTAAGTCGGTGATTAATTACGCCCGATTTCTTACATGAAGTAAGCCCGAAGAGCACGAACAATAATATGACGATGTATTTCATGGGTTGGGTTCAATCTACCGCAAAGTTCCATCGCCACCGCAATCTCTTCAATGACCTTGGTCATTAAAAAACCTGCTATTTACCGAACGTTCTTTGAACAAAACCGATCACCCCGTCCATATAAACCTCCTGATCGTCCCAAAGTGCCAAGTGGCTTCCATTGGGGCAATAAAGATATTCGCCATGCTGAATCAGCGTTGACATTTCCTTCATTTCCTCAGGGTTCATGCTGTCGTATCTTGCCCCGACCATGAGCGTTGGAACAGAAATTTCGCCCAATCTGTCCCAAACACTCCAGTCTTTGAGAATGCCGCCCGGAACGAACTCGCTCGGCCCCTGCATGTAGCTGTAAACAGGCCCATTGAAATGACCGAAACTCCTTGAAACGGGCTCAGGAAAAGGATAGATCCTGCAAATGTGTTTGGCGTAGAATTCCTTCTCAACCAACTCCAGATAAAGCGGATTGCCGTAATCGCCCTTGTCCTCAAACATTTTGAAGGTGTCAACCAAACTTGGGCGCAGTTCCTCGCGAAGTTTGTTGTTGTAGGCCGCATACTTGTGAAAATCGGCCGTCATGTTGCTCACGACCAGCCCTTTCAGGTTCTGTTGGTATTTGAGCGCGTATTCCATGGCCAATATGCCGCCCCAACTCTGCCCAAGCAGCACAAAATTCGAACTGTCGAGTCCCAAGGCCACGCGCACCTGCTCCACTTCCTCCACAAACCGCTCGATGGTGTAGAGGCTCATGTCATCAGGTTGATCGGAATAGTAGGACCCAAGCTGGTCGTACTCATAAAACTCAATGTTCGCCTGCGGGAAAAAGCTCTGAAAGCTTTCCAAGTATTCGTGCGTTCCGGCAGGTCCGCCATGCAGGATCAGCACCTTCATCGGGCTGTTGCCGTAGCGTTTCGTCCAAACCTTGTAGCCTTCTTTCAGGTCGATCATCTGTACCCCACCGGCCTGATAGTCGCCAGGGGTTTTGAAGTCGTTGTAGTTGCAGGTTTCGACAGTCGTTTCGCTGGCCGATTCTCCCGATGGTTGACACGACCAGAGGGCAATTGAAATAATAAGAAGCAGTAATTTGTTCATGAAGTATGGTTTTTTGCTAGGGTAATCGTTGTCTTAAGGCCTCGTAGATCAGAATGGCAGCCGCATTGGACACATTCATGGAATCGATGCTGCCACGCATTGGGATGATGACCTGCTCTGTGGCGTTTTCGAGCCAGAAATCAGAAAGTCCCTGTGCTTCGGAACCAAGCAGAATGGCCACTGGGCCGCACAGATCGCAAGCAAAGTGATTCTTTTTAGCGGTAAGGGCAGCGGCAACGCTTTTCACGCCTCTGGCCTCTAGCCAGATCAGCAGTTCCGCTCGGTCCGTCATTGCAACGGGAACCGTGAATACGCAACCGATACTCGACCGGATCACGTTCGGATTGTCGAAATCGGTAGAAGGATCGCAAACGATAACCGCATCCACTCCCGCAGCATCGGCCGTGCGCAGAATGGCGCCTATATTTCCCGGTTTCTCTACGTTTTCGAGCACCACATAGAGGGGGTCTTTTGCTTTGGCCAGTTCATTCAGCCCATATTTTTTCGCTTTGATTAGAGCCAAAATACCACCTGTTCCTTCCCGATAGGCCACCTTGGCATACACTTCCTGCGAAAGCGTAAGGTGTTCGCACAAAGACAGGTCAATGGGATAGGTCGCGTCAGCAACGTAGACAGGAGAGGTGTATATGGTCACCAGTTGTCGGCCATGCTGTTGTGCCAGCGACACTTCGCGCACGCCTTCTACCACAAAAAGCCCTTCTTTTTTCCGATCGCGGGTAGTCTGCAGCGCTATGAGTTGCTTCACGCGCGGGTTTTTCAAGCTCGAAATATCGGCCGGTCCGCTCATGTGCTGATACTTTCGGCCATGTTGTGGGCACTGATGGCCTGATGCGATGTGGCATAGACCACTTTTCCTTCCTTTAGCACAATGGCCTGTGGCGATTCGTGTTGGAGGTTAAATTGTGACGCCACAGCATTTGAAACATGACGATAGCTGAGTAAGTCAAGATACCAAGGGTCAACGTTTTCCAGATTCCACTCGCGTTCCAATCGGTTCTTGGCCATTGAACTGATGGAACAGCGGGTGCTGTGCTTGAAAATGAGTTGTGGCCTGTTGTGAGAGGCCTCCACCAACTGAGAGATCTGACCTTCATTGGTCAGGTTATTCCATTTCATTTCTTCCTGCAGATCATCAATGAGTGATAGTAGCCGACCCGCGCGACCAGCTTTTCAACCACCATTCCAGCTTCGTTCACGTAATGTTCCATCCGTTTGCTGTCGTACATCTTACTGTTGCCGTTGGCCATGGAGGTGAAATACAGTGATGTTCCATGCAAGCAATAGGTGGCTGTCAGACTTTCCTGCATGTTCCAGAAGGTTTCGAGAATGAAAATGTGACCATCGGGTGCTAGCGCGTCTTCGGCGTGGGTCAGAATGTGCACGATCTGTTCTGGAGAGAAACAATCGAGGAATTGGCTCATCCAAACGGCATCCTGACCTTTCGGAAGTTCATAATTGGCATCCAACACGTTCTGCTCGTGGGTCGAGATCCTGTTTTCCAGTCCAGCCTCTTTAATGCGTGGGTTTGCCAATCCGGTCTGGCTAGGAAGATCCACGATGGTCATGTGCACATCAGGGTCGTTCTGTACGCACAGGAACGACCATTTGCCCGTGTTTCCACCAATGTCCAACATCGATTTTGGTTTAAACTTGAAAACCTCTTCTCGCGCTTGTGGAAACGCCTGATCCGAATAATGATGATCGAACGTGAACCAACTTTCTTTCGCTAGGCCTGGTAGCTTTGACAAACCGTGGTAAATGGTCGGCCAATCGCCCAATTCCTTCAGTCCGGCCGGTGTTTCTTCCTTGATGGCCTCTTCCAGATGGAACGTGCCGTTGTAGCACACATCCTGAACGAAATCGGTGTTCGCCTTGGTCTGTTTGTCCATGAGCCAGAACGACCCCGTCTTGCCGATGCGGTACCTGTAAGGCTCCATCAGTTTCACCAGGTCCAAGCTCAGTCCAGCTTCCAAAAGTGTTTCAACGCCATACTGTGAAATGCCTGTTTCCTTGCTCAGTTCTTCAGATGTGGCGCCTTTCCGCCCAGCGTTTGCAAGGGCCTGCATGATGCCTGTTCTGTTAAGCGACACGGCCGCCTGAAACATCATCGGGTAGAACGATAGTCGCTCAGCCGCCTCCTTCGCCTCGGTCAAGGAAATGTTGTCTTCTTCAAATGCTTTGTACATACGATACTTTGAACGTTAAACGATGAACTAATCTTCGACCCAATCGGTGAAGTACTCTTGAGGCTTTCTGCGCGTCTTGCGCGGCCATTCCTCATTCGGGTAGCCAAGGTAGAGGAACCCCAAGAACCGGTCTTTTTCGCCCAATCCCATCCATTCCTTGGTCTGTGGCCAATAGGTCACTCCGCCCGATGACCAGAACGCCCCTATTCCGTGGGCCGCAGCCACCAACATCATGTTCTGCACCGCCATCGAAACCGAGGCGATCTCTTCTTCAATAGGATCACGTTCGGCCTCATCCCGCTTCAAACAGATGCCAATGATAGCCGATGCAAGCAGCGGACGACTGTGCAATTTGTCGTATTTCTCCTGATCGAACGAAGCTTGTTTTTCAGCCTTGTAGAGTTCTGATTGGAAATCGGCCACCTTACGGACCCCTTCGCCCATGAAAACCTTGAAAAACCACGGTTGTGTGTAGCGATGCGTGGGTGCCCACTTGGCCGCATCAAGCAGTTCCATCACAATTTCCCTGTGGACCTTTCGGCTTGAGAAATTCTCCGGCTGAACACTTCTCCGGTCTTCAATGACGGCCTTTATTTCGCTCAGATTGTATCGCATCAACGTGTTTTTGAAGAGCGAACAAAGTTATCTGGAATGAGTTTAGATAAACGATAACTTTGCCTCAACTTTGAACATCAAACGTTGAACTTTTCAAACAAAACGATATGTATCCACCAGAAATAGTAATTCCAATGAAGCAGGACATCACATCCGTGGGAGTGAAAGAACTGCTTACGCCAGAAGACGTTGACAATGCCATCAAGGCAGATGGCACCACGCTGGTCTTCATCAATTCGGTTTGCGGTTGTGCCGCAGGAAACGCCCGTCCGGCCATTAAAATGGCGGTGAAACATGGCACTCAGCCAACAAGAGTAACCACGGTCTTCGCAGGTTTCGACACGGCCGCTGTCGCACAGGCACGGAAACACATG
>CAMCFW010000137.1 GCA_945874195.1 Chryseobacterium gleum | reverse complement strand
GATTTCCTTGGCAAAGTGGTCCCACTCAAACCGTTTCTTTTCTTCCAAGATATTTGCCTCGAATTCCTTGGCGCGGTCCTCTTTGAAGAATGAGGTTAAGGCCTTGGCAATCGAGTCTTCGTTCACCTCGCAAACGTAGCCCACCTTTTCGTGTGCCACCATCTCTGGAAGACCACCCACATTGGTGACGAGCATGGGCGTGTTGAAATGATAGGCTATTTGGGTCACTCCACTCTGAGTTGCGCTCAAATATGGCTGAGCTACAATATCGGCTGCACAGAAATAGAACTTCACCTTGTGTTTATCCACAAATCCTGAATTTACGATCACATTTGCGTGCAGTCCATATTTCTCGATGAGCTTGGTATATATCGCCCTATCCTCGTAGAACTCTCCTGCAACTATCAGTTTCACGTTGTTTTTATCTTCCATCTTTGAAACAGCGTGAAGCAGAAGTTTCAGCCCCTTGTATTTTCGGATGATGCCGAAAAAGAGGATGACCTTGTCATTTTCGGCAATGCTCAAATGCTTTCTCGCAAATGACTTTTCGACCGGCTCTCCAAAATGATCGTAGATCGGATGATAGAGCAGCTTTCGAGGCTTGAGGCTGTCGAAAGCCTTCAGTTCATCCATCACTGTGGAAGACATGACCACAAACGAATCGCAATGACTGAGAAAGTATCGGGTGAAGAATTTATCCCCAATGCGCTTTTCATGAGGAATAACATTGTCCAGAATTCCGATGATAGGAACGTTCAATCTCTTCTTCAGGAATTTACAAATGGTGCCCAAGGCGGGGGCCATGAACGGAAGCCAGAATCGTACCACCACAAAATCGGGCCGCCATCGGGCGATCTGACGGGCCGTGATCCACCAACTGATGGGATTGATTGAACTGATAGTAGCACGGATATCTACACCTGCCGGTCCTTTTCTGTCAGCAGCCTCTGTTTGGGTCTGACCGGGAAACAGGAATGAAGGGTATTGGAGGTAGAACGAAAAGATGATGTTGTCGATGCCCTGTTTGGTAAACTCCGCAGAAAGGGATTCATTCAACTGAGCAATTCCTCCGCGAAGCGGAAATGCCGGCCCGATGATCACGCACTTGCGGCTTGCACTCAAAATCAGTCTATTGTTTCAGAAATGTGGTAGTTGTTCCTATCGTGCGATGAACGGGAGATCATTTCGGCCAAGAAACCAGCCGTAAAAAGTTGCGTACCGATGATCATGGCAAGAATGGCGAGGTAGAAAAGAGGTTGGTCGGTCACTTCCCTCACCTTGCTGTGACTGGCAATGGCCATCACTTTTTCGAGAATCAACCATGTGCTGACGGCCCCACCCAATAAGAACATGAGCGAGCCGAATACTCCAAAAAAGTGCATTGGCCGCTTTCCAAAACGGCTCATGAATGTGATGACCATCAGATCCAACGGCCCATTGATGAAACGCTCTATTCCGAATTTGGTCACTCCGAATTTTCGTTCCTGATGCTGCACCACCTTCTCTCCAATTCGGTTGAACCCGGCCCATTTGGCGATCACCGGAATATATCGGTGCATTTCGCCATACACTTCAATGCTTTTCACCACATCTTGGCGATAGGCTTTGAGTCCACAATTGAAATCGTGAAGCGCAATACCTGACATGCTTCGGGCGGCCCAATTGTAAACTTTGGTCGGAATGGTCTTGGTCAACGGATCGAAACGCTTCTTTTTCCAACCCGAAACCAGATCAAATCCATCTTCCGTGATCATTCTAACCAATTCAGGGATCTCTTCAGGACTGTCCTGCAGGTCGGCATCCATGGTTATGACAATATCTCCTTTGGCAGCATCAAAACCACGGTTCAATCCAGCCGATTTGCCATAATTTCTTCGGAAACGTAGGGCTCGTATGGCAGGATACTTGTCCTTAAGCGCTTCAATAACCGCCCAAGAGCGATCGGTGCTTCCGTCATCAACATAAACTACTTCATAGTTGAAGCTGTTCCTTGTCATCACCTCATGTATCCATCGGGTGAGTTCGGGCAACGATTCGTGCTCGTTGTAAAGAGGAATTACGATGGATATAAGCAACCGGCCTTACTTAAAATTAGATTCGAACGAAGTGTCTTCCTTCTTCAGAATGGCCGAAGTGATCAATGAAACGATGAAACCGACAACCGTATAACTTACCACCACCATGGCTGCCATTGGGCCAGGCATCATGAATTTTCGGGTCCAGGTCATGGCCATTTCAATCTGATCATCTGGCATTCCTTTCTCATACAGTTGCTCCTCTGCCCGCAGGATCAACTCTTCCAGCATTTCTGGGTCAATAAAATGAAAGAAAACGTAGGTATAGAATGCTACGATGATGCTGGCGAAAAACGCGATTCCGGCTCCCGTTCCTAAGGCCTGTCCGTATGAAATGAAGCCATTATTTGCGGTTCTCTTAGACTGGGTTCCAATATAGATAGCTGCCGCAATCAGTGCATAACTGACCCACTGGGCCCAACTTGCTTCGGTCATGTCAAGCAAATAGAGGACGAGCGAAACTCCGATCAAAGCCAGTCCGAGTACGGCTCCCCAATTCATAAGATGTTTCATGTTCTTTAGGTCTGTGGTCAGGGCAAATATAACGGGAATGGTTGTCAAGGCCTCGTGATCAGCATTTGTTTGCGATCTAGTTTTTAAGGTTGCGACAGAAAAGAACGTTGCTACCTTTGCACTGGGGTAAGTCCTGTGCGACCAGCTCCCACCAAATCCCCCAGGGTAGGAATGCAGCAAGGGTAGGTGGTTGTAGCGGTGCGACATAGATCGCTTACCCCTTTTTTGTGCCCAAGAGTTTGGTTCTGATTGAAAAACATGTTCATTTCTTTTCACAGAATACCTTGATTGCTCGGCACCCGTTGGTGACTTTTGTCTGAAACAATCAGACAAAATGAAATTCTTCATCGACACCGCAAACCTCGCACAGATAAAAGAAGCACAGGACCTCGGAGTGCTTGACGGTGTGACCACCAATCCATCGTTGATGGCCAAAGAAGGCATCCATGGCGATGCACGAGTGAAGCAACATTACATAGACATATGCAATATTGTTGACGGTGATGTGAGTGCCGAAGTGATCTCAACCGATTTTGCAGGTATGGTGAAGGAGGGTGAAGCGTTGGCCAAATTGCACCCTCAGATAGTGGTGAAAGTGCCCATGATCAAGGATGGAATCAAAGCTATCAAGTATTTTTCTGACAAAGGAATCAGAACAAATTGCACACTGGTATTCAGCGCGGGACAAGCACTTTTGGCAGCCAAAGCTGGCGCCACCTATGTTTCTCCATTTCTCGGAAGGCTGGACGACAACAGCCAGGATGGAATGGAACTGATCTCGCAGATCCGATTGATCTATGACAATTACATGTTCGACACACAGATATTGGCAGCAAGTATCCGTCATACCATGCATATTGTACGATGTGCAGAAGAAGGTGCAGATGTGGCCACTTGTCCACTTAGCGCCATTCTAGGTCTTCTCAACCATCCTCTAACCGATATTGGCCTTGCCAAATTCTTGGCCGATTTTGAAGCAAACAAATAGTCCATGCTGCTGCGCATCTACGAAGAGAATCCAAACCCGAAGTCCATTCGGGAAGTGGTGGATTGTCTAAAAAGAGGCGGTGTTATCATCTACCCTACCGATACGGTATATGGCATCGGATGCGACATAAACAACCAGCGGGCTGTTGAACGAATCTGCCAGATCAGAAACATTCAGAAGGACAAGGCACAATTCTCGTTCATCTGTTCCGATCTAAGTCATATTTCCGAATACGCCTCGCAAATAGACAACTCAACCTTCAAGTTGATGAAACGGCTATTGCCGGGCCCTTACACATTCATTCTTAACTGCACGAATAAGGTACCGAAACTGTTTCAGAGCAAGAAGAGAACGGTCGGGATAAGAATTCCGGATCATTCGATCCCATTGGCTATCGTAAGGGAACTGGGAAATCCTATCATGACCGCATCAGTACACGATCCAGACGACCTCATCGAGTACACCACAGACCCATCACTCATCTACGAACGTTTTGAAAATAAAGTGGATATCGTTATTGATGGCGGCTACGGAGGAGTAGAAGGCTCTACAGTTTTGAACTGCGCAAATGGCGAGGTTCAGATCATTCGAATAGGTAAGGGGTCTGTGGATGAGTTGCTTTAGGCCAGCCTATTTCTGAACTTAAATAATGGTCGTTCGTCCAATATTTTATTTTTTTGTGGCATTTACTGTATCTAAAACTTAAATAATTCAGTACTACTCTGTAAAACTACAGGGTCATGCTACGATCAATCATCTTCCTCATCTTATTTGTCTCCGTCATGTCGGACTCTTTTGCTCAGGACATGATTTTCGATGAGCCTCATGCAACTGACGGTGCCGTTATTCTTAGATCCATAAACGGAATTGAAACCCCGGTGAACGTGAACGGTGAGGTGATCAACGCCCATCCGGTCTTCAGAATGAATATCGAAGAACGTCAACAGCAGGGCCTGACAAAAAAAATAGTTAGGAACGACTCTGAGAACAGCGTCCGTTCTGAAACCGGACCGACCTTTCATCTCACCTATCTTGATCAAGTGAATGCGACAGGACAAGGATTTGATGATCCGGCCTCGGGTGCAGAACGAAGGGCAGTGCTCGAAGCGGCTTTCGACTACTACGCCTCGCTTATTGAAAACGATGGAGAAGCTGACATTGAGATCCGTCAGTCTTTCAGCGGAAATCCGAATTCGAATCCATTTGCATTTTCGGCCGCATATTATTTCGGTTCAAAAGGCTTCAATTCCCCGTTTACCCAAGCTAACATCACGACCGGAACCGATCCCTATGGCGCTTATCCTGATGGATATCTGCAATTCAATTTTCACCCAAACCTGAATTATCATTACGGGGTAAGCACAACCCCAAGCGTTCAGGAATATGATTTCTACACCATAGTGTTGCACGAGATCCTTCACATGCTGGGATTCACCAGTTACTCAACCGAGTCGGGAACTTCAGCTGCATCAGACCATGTTTACACGAGTTTTGATGAAATGCTGATCGATCTTCAATCGGATGTGCTTTTCGAAACCTCAGGAAGTGGAGCCGGATTAGTGGTTTCAACTCCCGATGATGGTGCTCTTACCAACAATCAGGTGTGGTTTGAACTCTACCCGGGTCAACGGGCACCCGTTTTTTCGCCCGATCCCTTCAATGGTTCCAGCCTCGACCATTTCGATAATGGAAGATCCGGTCATGGTGAATATCTAATGCATCCGTCACTTTCTAAAGGTGTCGCCTTTAAACTGCTTCATGAAGATGAAGTGAGGGTGTTGGAAAGACTAGGCTACGCGGTGAATTACAGCATTGCCACGTCTATTGAAGATGAGGTGACTTCGGGAGCTCCGAATTCAGAAGCCTCTCATCTCTACCCTAATCCAGCGTATTCTCATGATCGTGTGCAGATCGATCTAGGCGATGTGACAAACGATGAGGTCCTTGTTATCGTTTACGACATGCTGGGAAAGGAATCGTACTCAAAGGTGATTATCAACAAAGGCGCTGGTCCAATTACGGCCATCGACCCCAATCATCACCTTCCTCCAGGCATGTACATAGTCATCGGTTCTTCCAATGACGAGCTGTTCAATCAGAAACTGGTGATCAAATAAAGCACTAAGTAGTTTGGCTGCGAAAGCACGCCAACGAAGCGAGTGTTCAATTAGAACTCGTCATCCTCATCGCCATCAAAACCAAATTCTTCATTGTCAAAGCTTAGATACTTAGGAAAACCATGTTTGATGTTCATGAGTTCGAAGGCATTGGGAAGATGATGTAGAAGGCTGCTTGCGATCATATTGTTACCCATTGGGTAATTCATAGCGTATTGACCTGCAGCACCGTGCATAAAAACACCCATTATCGCGGCCACCTCGGGCGAATAACCTTGTGCCACTAGTCCAACGATGATGCCTGTAAGAACATCGCCACTACCGGCCGTTGCCATGCCTGGATCACCACTGGAATTGAAGAATATCTGTCCCGATGGTGTGGTAGTGCAGGTATGTGCTCCTTTTAAGACCACAATGACCCCGTACTTTTTGGAAAATTCTGTTTGACGGTTCAATTGATCTTCGAAGGAGGTAGATGGACCTACCATCCGTTCAAATTCCTTCAAATGAGGGGTAAGGATGGTTCCCTTGGGCAAGAACGAAAGCCAAGTCTTGTTCATTCCTAGGATGTTTAGGGCATCAGCATCAAGGAC
>CAMCFW010000136.1 GCA_945874195.1 Chryseobacterium gleum | reverse complement strand
ACCTGCATGGACAGAAAACAGGAAGAAAAGTGCAACGGAAAAGAAACAAAGCAACTTAGCTGGCAGCTGCCTGCTTGCTGATTCCCACGAGTTTGATGGCCGCTTCAACAATGTCGTCTTTATAATAACCGCATTCAAGGTGCAACTCCTTTTGCGAACCGTGGTCAACAAATCGGTCTGGAATTCCTAAACGCTGAATTTGAGCAAAGTAACCATTATCGGCCATGAATTCAACGATGGCACCACCGAATCCTCCGGCAATGCAACCGTCCTCTATGGTGATGATCCTAGTGAATTTCTGAAAAATGCTGTGCAGAAGCCGTTCGTCCAATGGCTTAGCAAACCGCATGTCGTAGTGAGCAGCAGAAATACCATTCATGGTCAATTCTTCTGTCGCTTCGACCACGTAATTCCCCACATGGCCCAAACTGAGCACGGCAAGATCGGTGCCTTCGGCAATCTTTCTTCCTTCACCAACGGTCAGTTCCATGAACGGTGTCTGCCATTCCGGCATCACACCATTTCCTCTTGGGTACCGTATGGACCAGACGCCCATGTTTTCCAATTGGGCGGTGTACATCATGTTTCTCAACTCCTGCTCATTCATAGGCGATGCCACTATGATGTTCGGAATGCAGCGCATGTAGGCAATATCGTAAGCACCATGATGGGTGGCCCCATCGGCTCCTACAAGCCCGCCTCTATCGAGGCAGAATACCACGTTTAGATTCTGAAGAGCCACATCATGTATCACCTGATCGTAGGCCCGCTGCATGAAGGAAGAATAGATGTTGCAGAATGGAACGAGGCCCTGAGTGGCCATTCCGGCCGAAAACGTGACCGCATGCTGCTCGGCAATTCCTACATCGAAAGCGCGGTCGGGCATGGCTTTCATCATGATGTTGAGCGAACAACCAGATGGCATGGCGGGTGTGACCCCGACCACTTTCCTGTTCTGTTCGGCCAGTTCGACCATGGTGTGTCCGAAAACATCCTGATATCTAGGCGGTTCCGGTTCAGTCGGTTTCACCACTTTGATCTCGCCCGTGTCCTTATTGAAAAGTCCGGGCGCGTGCCATTTGGTGCTGTCGCCAATCTCGGCAGGTTGGTAGCCTTTTCCTTTCACCGTAAGACAATGTAGAATCTTTGGACCTGGAATGTCCTTCAGGTCTTTCATCACCTTCACCATGTGGTTCACATCGTGCCCATCAATGGGGCCAAAGTATCTGAAATTCAACGCTTCAAACAAATTGCTCTGTTTGAGCAGGCTGCCTTTGATCCCGCTTTCGATCTTCGAGGCGATCTCTTGGGCGTTTGGTCCGAATTTGCTCACCATGCCGAGCAGATTCCAAACCTCATCACGCATTTTATTGTAGGTGTGCGAAGTGGTAATGTCGGTCAGATATTCTTTGAGCGCGCCAACATTCGGGTCAATGCTCATGCAATTGTCGTTGAGCACCACCAGCAGATTGGCGTTCTCGACCCCTGCATGATTGAGCCCTTCGAAGGCCATTCCGCCTGTCATGGCGCCATCACCTATCACCGCTATGTGGTGACGCTGGTTCTGACCATTGTGTCTGGAGCCGACCGCCATTCCCAACGCTGCGGAAATGGAGGTGCTTGAGTGACCGACACCGAAAGTGTCATATTCGCTTTCCTTACGTTTTGGGAATCCGCTCAGTCCCTTGTACTTGCGGTTTGTGTGGAATGCGTCTCTTCTTCCTGTGATTATCTTATGGCCATAGGCCTGATGACCAACGTCCCATACCAATTGGTCGTTGGGAGTATTAAAGACATAATGTAGCGCGGTAGTCATTTCCACCACGCCCAAACTGGCTCCGAAATGTCCTCCATTCACAGAAACCACATCAACGATGTATTGCCTCAATTCTTTGCAGAACTGCTCCAATTCATCCTCTTTCAACTTGCGGAGGTCGGCTGGCATATTCACTCTTGCCAACAATTCTCCTGGCATGTATTTGCTTTCTTGCATTCTGATGCTTCAAAAGTATGAGGGGCAAAGATAGCCAATTACATAAAGTCGGATTCCCAACTTAATATAACAGGTTCTAAAGTAGGCGTAACACGTCTGAAAAAGCCATCATGCGGTTGCCAAAGTGGCTATGTAAAGCTTTGCTGCCCCAGCGTTCAGCAAGGCCTGTCCGGCTGCCTCTAGGGTGGCTCCGGTGGTCACTACATCGTCAACCAAGAGCACGTTCTTGCCGTTTATGGCTTTTTGTTCCGCCACCACGAAGACATCTTGGACATTCTCGGTTCGAGCATATCGGGCCTTACGGGTCTGAGTTTCAGAGTTGACCATTCTCTTGAGGGCGTGAGGACTCACCCTGACATTATAAACCTCGGCCAACCCATTTGCTATGGTGGTGCTTTGGTTGTATCCACGCCTCGCCAGTTTAGTGAAGTGTAGTGGAACAGGAACTATAATATCCACATCAGAATACCACTTCTTCTCCTTCAGAATGAGGCCAAATGCACGGCCAAGTTCAACGCCAATGCTTGTTTTCCCATCGTACTTCAGTCGATGCATCAATCGTTGTGTCACCGACATCTTCTCGAAATGCAGTAAGGAACAGGCTGAGGAAACCTTCAATCGACCTTTGAACAACTCCTCGATCGGTGTGATCGGATAATCCCAATAATAGGTTTTGGGCAGGCTGTATAGGCAAATAAGGCAAAGGTCGCCCTCATACTTCCTGAGGTGGGCATTGCATCCACCACAGATGCGAGGATAAAAAAGACTTAAAAGCGCCTCGAACCCCGTTAGAACCGGTTTTAACATACGTTGCAATGTATGTGAATCACTTAATCTCATCCGAATCAATACAATGAATTTTATACTTTTAGCCCACTAACCCACTCAAACCAATAATGGAAGATAAAGAAAAGACTCAAAGCAATAAGGTATTCCTCATACTTGCGGTGATTTTGTTGCTACTCTCTGGAGTGCTCGGCTGGCAGTTGTTCGAGCAAAAGGCCGCCAACGATCAACTAACCGTTGAAAAACAACAATTGACGGTAGAGAAAGATGGTCTTACCGCTGAATTGGACGAACTTCTAGGCAAATACACCAGTTTGGAAGAGGAGAACGGACAACTTTCTGAAGAGTTGGAGGAGCAACGTCAGCAGATCTTGGCCTTGAAAGCCGATGTTGAGAAATATAAAGGCGATGCAGGTAAACTAGCGTGGTATAAAGGTCAATTGAAAGCCTTGAATGCTAAGTTCGAATCCATGCAAGCAAAGTATGATAGTCTGAACACGGAGCACAGTTCGTTACAAGGAAAGTATGGCAGCCTTGAAGGCGAGTACACAAAACAGACAGGCCTTAATCAAGAGCTCACTACCGAGAATATGAATCTGTCCAATAAAGTAGCCTTGGGTTCTGTGCTTACCGCCTATAAGGTAGCGGTTGAGGGTGTGAGAGGAAAGAAGGAGAAGGTGAACAATAAGGCCAATCGGGTTGAGAAGCTCCGCATTTGCTTTACTCTTAGCGAAAATCCGATCACCAAGCCAGGTGCAAAGACCATTTATATTCGTATTGTTGGACCGGACGGAAAAGTTCTGACCAAAGGACACGGTGAGGAATTTGCGTTTGAAGGAGGTTCAATGACCTACAGCATGTCGAAAGACATTCAATATGATAACAAACAGATAGAGGATCTTTGCCTCTACTACCCTGCTCCGGCCACTGAATTCCAAGTTGGAAAGAATACGGTAGAAATTTATGTGGATAAAGCCTTGATCGGCACTGCCGCGGTCGACCTGAGATAGTTCATTTAGTACCAAAAGAAAAGGTAAAGGCCTTCCCTATCAATTGGGAAGGCCTTTCTTTTTGAGGAATACTTTGGAGGAGTTAAGTGAGGGGTTCTGCGGTATAATGCTGAACCACTTGGATCAACTTCTTACTTTTTGAACCACGCCATTATCTGCTTACGATAAAAGGCATAGAAGAAGACCACTGCCAACAAGTATGGCATGGCCATGAGATAAAGGATCGCATTGTTCAGTCCATTTCCTACCGTGAATGCGTCATCGGTAAGTTGATTGGAATTGGTCACGGCTCGACACATGCTGCATTGCGCATTACTATAATCGGGTAGTAGGGTCAAACCCAGCAGCAGTATACTGAACAGAAAAATTGCGCGACTTGCTTTCATCTTAGAACTCGTAATATGGAGAGATCATCAAATAGACCACCACGCCCGTAACCGTTACATATAGCCAAACGGGGAATGTGAATCTGGACACTTTCCGATGGAGATCCAACTTGCCTGACAGTCCGAAGTAGAATGAGACCAAAACAAGAGGGAGAACAATGGCGGCAAGTAATATATGGCTCAGTAATATGAAAAGGTAAAGGGGTCTGATCGGACTATCGATCGGAAATTTTGTCTCCACACCGAACGAATGGAAAACGATGTAAGAGACCAGAAACAGGCTTGATAATATAAACGTGGTGATATTCAGCCTCTTGTGCCATTGAACCTTTTTATTTTTGATACACCAGATTGACACCAGCAACAGCACTGAGCACGTTGCGTTAATCAAGGCATTCAGCAACGGAAGCGTTCGCGCCCAGTTTGGAATGCCTTCTTGCTTTGGGAGTGAATAAAGCATGGTCACTACCCCAAAAACCACCACCGAAAGCAGCATTATAACCTGAAACACACGTTTGTCGGTCATTCCTCTGGGTTCTTGTTCTTCTTCAATTCGAGATTGTATTCTGCGATCAACACTTTTATGTCGTCTGTCAGGTCGCGCATGTGTTGTGCATTTGTGCCGTCATACACACCTATGATGTTTCCATTATCATCCTCGCGAGAGCGGAGATTTCCTTCCTTATCAACCAGAACAAAATACTCGGTATGCAGAAATCCACCCGGGGCCATGCTGTCTTCCATTGCGCTTGAAAGGTATTGATAGGCCGCAGCATACAGCGAATCCTTATCGCCTGTAAGAAAATGCCATCGCTTCGAATCGATCTTGCGCTTTTCCGCATACTCCTTCAACACTTCAGGTGTGTCTCTTAATGGATCGACCGTGTGCGACACGATCATAAACTCTTCATAATGGGCGAACCGCTCGTTGATGGTCATAAGATTTGCGGTCATGATCGGACAAATGGACGGACAGGATGTGAAAAAGAAATCGACCAGATATATCTTTCCCTTAACATCCTGATCAGAGAATTGGTTGCCGTTCTGATCAATGAACGAAAACTTCGGAGCTTTCCGATTTAGAACAACCCCGTTCGTATCTGTATAGGTTATAAAAGGAAGGTGAGCAAAATTGTGCTCACCTCTCACAAAAAACAAGTAAACGATGGTTGGAAGAAAGAGAATACTGAACAGGATCAGGTACTTCTTCGCTCCCGAGTTGCCCTCCATCAGAAGCCGAAATAATTTTCAAGCAAGGGTCGAAGAGTCCCTGCATATAATGCCTCACTGAGGCAAATGAAAATGAGATAGCCGATCAGAATGAAGTAAGGTAACAGGATTGTTTTCTGAAAGCTCTTCACTTCATCTCCGAGGTGCATGAAGATCATCACGATGTAACCTGCCTTTACCAAGGTAAGTGCGATAAAGGTGATCTTGAGAAATAGTGCCATAGATTCCACTCTCGACCAAGCCATGCCCATTGCCACTTCAATAATGGTAACGGCTGAAAGCAACGCTAGCACCAAGTAGAACTTCTTGCGCATTTTAGCGCCTTGCTCCTCGTTATGATGAGTGTCTAGACTGTATTCGTAAATGTCGTCTCTTGCGTCCATAGGAACTGAATATAATTGTGATTAGAGTAGATAGAAGAAGGTGAAAACGAAGACCCATACAAGATCCACGAAGTGCCAATAAAGTCCTGATTTCTCAACCATCTCGTAATGTCCGGTCTTTTCGAATTTGCCTTCAACCACCATCATGAATATGATGAAGTTGATGACGACCCCTGAGAATACGTGAAAGCCGTGGAAACCAGTGATGAAAAAGAAAAAATCTGCAAATAATGGAATGCCATATTCATTGTGGCTCAAATTGGCTCCGTGAATGTGTGTGGCAGTAGCTTTCATGGCTTCTGCTTCAGCACCGTTCACTTCTCTGAAGCCACTGAATTCATTCAATTCCCCTTCTCGGTTCTCGGGAACAAGAAATGCACCGTCTTCAATGATGTGTGTATGCGGATCGATCTTATGCTTCATTACGGTCACACCGTCTTCCAAAAGATAGGCGCCATGCTCAGTGCCATGAATGAAGTGATACCATTCCCAAGCTTGAGAACCAACGAA
>CAMCFW010000135.1 GCA_945874195.1 Chryseobacterium gleum | reverse complement strand
TTCGGCCATTGACCTTGAACGGAATGGTGGATTCAATGCCTTGAACGACACGACTTTCGAGGTTTACTTGAAGCACAGTTTTCCTCCATTTCTGGGCATTCTCTCCATGCAATATTGTTCGGTTGTTCCGCCTGAAGTTGCCGAAAAATTGGGAAAGGATTTTGGAAGAGAACCGGTAGGAACCGGCCCGTTCCAGTTCAAAGAGTGGCACGAGGCCAATAAACTCGTGTTGCACAAGAATGAGGCATACTTTGAAATGGACCATGCAGGAGGGAAGCTTCCGTATCTGGATGCGATCGGAATATCGTTCATCCCCGATCCGCAGTCCATTTTTCTCGAATTCATGAACGGCAACCTCGATATGCTTTCGGGCCTCGAAGACGGAAGCTACAAGGATGTGCTGATCACTCCGAATGGCAATCTTCAACCCGAAATGAAAGAGCGGTTTCAAATGTATTCGCAGCCTTTTCTGAATACCGAATATCTTGGTTTCCTATTGAAGGACAGCTTGGAAGAAGGCGGACGCAACGTATTGAATGACAAGCGTATAAGGCAGGCCATCAACTACGGTTTCGACCGTGTTAAAATGATGCGTTACATACGGAACAACATCGGGGCTCCGGGTATTCATGGTTTTCTGCCGAATGGTCTACCAGGCGAGGAATTGCGCGTTACTGGATACGGATTCGATCCCGAAAATGCAAAGCAATTATTGGCCGAAGCTGGCTTTCCGAACGGCAAAGGCCTGCCCGAGATCTCGCTTTACACCACATCTCAGTATCTAGATCTGTGCGAATACATGCAACATCAGTTGGAGGAAGTTGGCATCAGATTGAAGATCGAGGTCAATCCGGCAGCCACCCATGGCGCTTTAGTGGCCAATTCGCAAGTAGCTTTTTTCCGAAAATCGTGGATGGCCGACTATGCCGACCCAGAGAATCAACTGTCGTTGTTCTATTCCAAGAACTGTGCACCCAATGGTCCTAATTACACTCATTTTAAGAACGCGACCTACGACCTTTTGTATGAATCGGCTCTGTCCACCAACAGCGATAGCCTTCGTGCGGTGTACTATTCTCAAATGGACAGTATCATTGTTGCCGAAGCCCCGGTAGTGGTGCTTTATTACGATCAGGTGCTTCGCTTCGTACAGCGAAATGTAAGTGGACTTGGCTCTAACTCAATGAATGGATTGAGTTTAAAGACCGTCAGGAAAGAATGATCAATCTACGCGGTTAAGCACGGTCGTAACGGCAAAATGGTCTGACAGTTCGTAAGGGTGAACGGTGTGCTCCAAGGCTTCAAAACCCTCCGAAAAAAGAATATTATCTATCCTGAAGAATGGGACCCGAACGTAGGTGCTACCTAATCCGGTTCCAGCCTGCGAAAAACTGTCCTCCAATCCCTTCGAAATGGTCTGGTATGCAAAGGAGGTAGGCACATCGTTGAAATCGCCACACACGATAACTTTGTACTCACATTCAGAAATGTGCTTGGCAATGATCTCAGCTTGTTCGGCCCGTTTGATGAAGCCCTTTTTCATTTGCCGAAGTACCATCTTTCCACCGTTGACATCTTCCAGATCCTGTTTTTTCATTAGTTCATCAATTACCTCGTAGCCGTCCTTGCCCAAATGGATACTTTGTAAATGAATGTTGTAAACACGTACCGTATCATCTCCGATCAGCATTGTGGTGTAAATGGCCAGTCCGCTGTGCGAATCGTCCAGATCCACTTCGCCTTTTTCAATCACCGGGAATCTGGTGAGGGTGGCAAGTCCTTGGTTGTATTTGGCTTTGGCGTTCGCCTTATAATTGGCCGTATGTAGATGTTTGATGCTGTTTGAATTTGAAAGCGTATCGATCGAACGGAAACGGTCGCCCTTTGGCTTATAGAATTCTTGAATGCACAGAATATCAGGTTGTTGCCCGAAAATGAACTTTTTCGCTCGTTGCTTTGTGGTCTTGTCATTCGACCAATTGTAGCGATCGAACATGCGTACGTTATAGCTCATGACCTTTATTCCCTCAGCTTTTTCACTACTAGGAAATGTGAAGTTGATGGTAGCCGTAACATACTCCCATTTTATCACCAGAAAGAACAGATTCAGAATGAAAGACCATTTTCTGCGCATGGCCCAATAAAGCGTGAACGCCAAGGTGATGACCAACATGATGGGATAGCCCATGGCAACAAATGCCAAGGGCCAGAATGCCGAAGGGCCGATGATGCCCGAGAGGTAGGTGATGAGAAGCCCGATCAGCATCAAGATATTGATGACCAACACAATGCGGTCGATCACATCTCGTTTTCTGAGTCGTTTGCTGTTCATATTTCCTTGCTTGACCTGAAAAGTACCTCTTTCTCAGTCTTCGAAAGGCTGTCGTATCCCGAACGCTTTATCTTATCCAGAATTGCATCCATCTGCTCCTGCCGGCTTTTCTTGTCTTCGTTGAACTGTTCATCGTTTTTAGCCCGACTGTGAACCACTTTTATTTTCCGGTTCCTCTTCGGGAAACCGTTCTTCATCCAAGCGAAAGGCCGCATAAAATCGATGCTCAGATCTCTGCCCAGCTTAAGTTGGGTGGCAAACAGAAATCCGAAGGCCGCTCCGCCCAGATGACCGAAATGCCCACCAGCGTTTCCTTGAGGAATGAGCAATACATCGAGCACTACGGAGAGCAAAGCAATGTACTTCAATTTAACCGGACCGATGAGCACGAGATGAACCACGTGGTTGGGAGCTGTGGTTGCCGCTGCCACCATGATGGCCAGCACAGCTGCCGATGCACCAAGTGCCGTTGAACCTAAGAGCTGAATCTGAAATACTGGAATGACATTCATGGTGAGCACAAAAACCAGTGCTCCGCTTAGCCCACCTAGCAGAAATGTGCTCAGCAGGCGTTTGCTGTCGATATAACGGAGAAAGATGCTTCCACCGAAATGGAGCCACATCATGTTCACCAGAATGTGCAAGAATCCATCATGAATGAACATGTGGGTGATGATGGACCAAGGTCGCGATAAAATGGCCGGAATGGAAGCAGGAATGGAAAGTTGTTGCACCACCGTGCCATACATGGGTTCGTTTCCCGTCAGAAACAATACAACACGAAGTATCATCAAGAGAAGGAAAATGCCTCCATTGATGTAGATCAACTGCATGAGGATATTCCCTGTCCGGAACTGGAACCTTATGTCATCCAACAAGGCCATTTATCAGAAGCGGTGTCGGCCTTTCTGCCAGAATTTTATCAGGATGAACCCGAACACCATTCCTCCTAAGTGAGCAAAATGGGCCACATTATCGCCCGGTCTGTTGCTGATGCCCGAGAAAAGCTCTATCAGACCATAACCGATCACGAAATATTTCGCCTTTATAGGAAAAAGGAAATAGAGCAGGATCTCGGCATTGGGAAACATCATTCCGAAGGCCAAGAGTAGACCGAAAACTGCACCCGAAGCCCCAACTGTTGGGGTGTTCAGCAGAAGATTGAGATGGGCCATAAATTCGTCCGAATAGTTCTGGCCTTGTTCCAAAATGCCAAGTCCTTCTTGTTTCACAACGTAGTACTGGTCAATGCCAAGATCGCTGATCACCGATGCCAATTGCCATTCAAGCACGCCAAGATGGATAAGCCCGGCACCTAGACCAGTAACCATGTAGTAAATAAGAAACCGTTTGCCGCCCCAAATATTCTCTATGGCGCTGCCGAACATCCAAAGCGCGAACATATTGAACAGAATGTGCTGAAAGTTGCCATGCATGAAAATGTAAGTAACTAACTGATGCGGTCTGAAATATTCTGATTGTGGAAGGAAAAGACCTAAGAGTTTAACCAGATCGAAACCCAGCCGTTCGAACGCAAGCGTGGCCAGAAAGAACAGCCCATTTATGATAAGCAGGTTTTTTACAACAGGAGGTAGGATACTGAATCCACCTGGTCTCATTTCGTTATAAGCCATCGTAAGTTGCTGCTGATCTGTGCTTAAAACGTGGCCATTATCAGGTTGAGGTCCTTGAATGGAAGGTCGAAGGTCTTGGCCAGATATTCGTTGGTCACAGCACCATTATAGGTGTAAACGCCATTTCTAAGTCCTGCATTGAGTCGCATCATGTTGTTCAAACCTCCTGTTTCAGACATTTCTAACATCATGGGCGAAAAAATGTTGCTCAGGGCCGTGCTGGCCGTCTGTGCCACGCGGCTTGCAATATTCGGAACACAATAGTGTATTACGCCATGTTTTTCGAACGTTGGCCGGGAATGATTGGTCACTTCCGAAGTTTCGAAACATCCGCCTTGGTCGATGCAAACATCGATAATGACCGATCCGAACTTCATATTGCTGACCATTTCCTCTGTGACCAGAATGGGTGCACGGCCTTTTTTGGAACGTATGGCCCCGATAACCACATCGGCATTCTCCAATGCGTTGGCCAATACGTCAGGGTGTATGGTGCTCGTGTAAACCCGTTGGCCAATGTCGTTCTGCAAACGACTTAACTTTTGCAGGGAATTGTCGAATATCTTGACCGAAGAGCCAAGGCCGATGGCAGCTCTGGCGGCATATTCGCCAACGGTGCCGGCACCCAGGATCACCACTTCGGTGGGAGGCACCCCAAGCACCCCGCCAAGCATCAATCCTTTACCGCCATTCACGTTCGAAAGGCACTCGGCAGCGATCAGCACAACGGTGTTGCCAGCAATTTCGCTCATGGATCGCACAAACGGATAACCACCATCGCGTCCTTTGATGAAATCCACCGCAATGGCCGTCACCTGCTTTTTCATCAACCTTTTCAGGTAATTCTCGGGATGTACAGAAAGTTGAAGGGCCGAGATGAGGCACTGTTTGGGTTTCATCAGATCGATCTCTTCCAATGTCGGTGGATCCACCTTCAGAATGATGTCCGATTCGTAAACTTCTTTTGTGCTATAAGCGATCTTGGCACCAGCTTCGCTAAAATCGTTGTCTTCGTAATGAGCTCCTTTGCCGGCCCCTGTTTCAATCACCACCTGATGTCCGTTATGAACCAATCGGGCAACCGCTTCGGGCACCAGGGCCACTCGGTTTTCTTGTAGTGTACATTCCCTTGGAACTCCGATGAACAATTCCTGTTGCGATTTGGACACTTCCAACATCTCTTCTTTCGGCATGAGGCCTCCAGAAGCGGTGAGTGTAAAAAATCCGCCTTCTTTCCTGGTCATTTGCTTGCAGTTACGGTTATTGATCTTTGATCTCCCTCAAGTCGGAGTTCAACCAAGATGTGTTCGTTCGGAATTATATTTTCAGCCATTTCAGGCCATTCAATCAAACAAAGATACCCACTAAAGAAATAGTCTTCGTAACCGATGTCATATAGTTCTTCTGTGGAACGGATTCGATAAAGATCGAAATGATAAATAGGCCCTGAAGTGCTTTGATATTCGTTGACCAACGAGAAAGTAGGGCTGCTTACTTGGTCATTCACGCCCAATTGCTTGCAGAATTGTTTGATGAGGGTCGTCTTTCCAGCACCCATTTCACCAGAGAACAGCACGATTCTCTGTTTTTTTACCAACGTTGCCAAATGCTGGCATATTGGATTCAGTCCTTCTATGGATGATGCGATGAAATGCTGGGAGGTGACCATACGGATGGGTCACGAAGATAAGACTACTTCTTGGCAGTTTCCCTGTGTTGGGGGTAGTAGTTTTTAAGAATGGATTCCATCTGCTTCTCGCCTTTGCAAACCTTTTCAATTTCATTCCACATTTCGGGCGATAAAAGCTGCCTCAATGGTTGTGGACGTTCGGTTATGAGCTTAAAGACCTCGCTCAATTGTCGGTCCCAAACGTGGTGGTAATTGACCAGATCGTCCGGATAGACCACTTTCCGTTCTGTTCCTTCATCAATGCCTTGAAACGGCTCGGGTATGTTCAGATAGCCGTAGTCGTCTGTCAGTTGCTCGCCTGGATGAATATCACGGATGGCAATCTCAAAGTCGTATGCAGTGGTAAGGCAGTTTGAATTGAAACTATGATTCACGTATCGGCCATTGTCCCAACACAATACGAAGTTTCCGTGATTATTTCTGAAAGTGTAAAAATCGAGGATGTTCTGATAAAGTGGATCCAAGGCATGGAACTGTTCGGTAGTGAACTCCCTGTCCAATTTGTCGAGCACCCAGGTTATTGTGCCCAGCGGGATGAATTCGGTTGCTACAACTCCGTAGCCAATTTCATTGCTAATGAACTTCAGTTCTGTCTTAGGGTGTATCATTTTGGTTCAGACCATACGGAAATGGCGTATTGTCCTGAATGGCAAA
>CAMCFW010000134.1 GCA_945874195.1 Chryseobacterium gleum | reverse complement strand
GAGCTTGGCCAGATTGTGATAGCCTTTCTTGTTCTTGGCCAATAGAACGGTCTGAAAGCCGTTCTGTTGTTTGCTGCGGTCACGGTGATCATCCGTCACATAGAATTCGCAACCCACAATGCCTTTGATGGGGTTTTTTAGCGGACGTGCTGCTTTTCCCTCTTCAACTTTAGCGTTGTGTTCGGCTATACATGCATTTGCTGTCTCAATTTCATTGACGAAGTGAAAGGTGCCGAACATGTTGGCGTGGTCTGTAAGTGCCACGGCAGGCATGCCGAATTCCACCGCTCGGTTCACGAGGTTCTTTATGTCGATGGTGGCCTGAAGCACACTGAACTGAGAATGGCAGTGTAGGTGGGCAAATTCGTGCTCAATTTCGACTGAAGAGACCTTCGTTTCGGGTCGTTGTTCAATTTTCTTCTTCGAATCGGCCACCTGACTTCCAACTTCAATGCTTTCGGCCTTGAATGGCGATGGATTGACAGATCTGAAAGTTTCAAATTCTTTGGGCGAAAGACCTGATCTGCTGGTGGGGATTACCTGTAGTCGGATCAGCTCGAGGAAGCAGCGGGCAGTTGCAGCCACATCGGCTGCGGCATTGTGAGCCTCGTCAAATTCCTCCCCGAAAAGTTTTACATGAAGTTCGCTGAGTTTCGGCCATTTGAACTTGCCTCCTTTCCCGCCTGGAATGGCGCAAAAATCGGTCGATTCGTTCTTGGTGTCGAGCGTTGAGAAGCGTGTAATGGGTTCCGAACTGCCGACCCGCATGTATTCGGCACCCAGGATGTTGATGTCGAATTCAATATTGTGTCCTGCAACGATGGTGGTCCGATTGAGCACCTCGGAAAAACGGTCTAAGGCTTCCGCAAGGGGAATACCTTCCTTCAGTGCTTTCTGTGTCGAAATTCCATGGATCTTTTCGGAGTTGTATGGAATATCGAATCCATCAGGCCGGACAATGAAATTCTGTGCTTCGATGAGCGAACCGTCTGCGGCATGTAACTGCCAAGCCAACTGAACCAATCTGGGCCAATTGTCGGCATCGGTCAGAGGGGCGTTGTAGTCTTTGGGCAGACCTGTGGTCTCCGTGTCGTAGATCAGGAACATGAATGGTTCGGCTTGGTATTAAGGCAGCCCCGAAGTTATGGGATCGGGCCTCTTCGATGGCCCTATGTTGATAACTGTTCAAGCCTTTTTTTGGGAGTCAAACTAACGGGGTAGATTCCCAAAGAAGACCCTGGAAAAGGTTGAGCGGCTTCGGATGAGGATTCACTCTTCTGTGGCCAGATCGACCGCAAAGGCGAGAAGCACGGCCGAGAAAAAGATGTAGGCGAGAACCATGATATTGGCTTTTCCATTCGGAACGTTGATG
This sequence comes from Chryseobacterium gleum, assembly GCA_945874195.1. Classification (GTDB taxonomy): domain Bacteria; phylum Bacteroidota; class Bacteroidia; order UBA10329; family UBA10329; genus UBA10329. Next base: position 4,958 of record CAMCFW010000134.1, on the reverse strand, counting down.
TGATGGGGGTTATTGTGTGATCTGGCTGTTTTATTGGAGGGATGTGGCTCCCGGCATCAGATCAGAGCCAGGCAGATTGCGTGGGTTAGGGGGTGAAGCGGCATCCTTATTTTGCTTTTTTTGCAAAAAAGATATAGCGGAACACCCGACCCCGTGAACTGAATTTGCGAAGCATTTGAGGCGAAATGGGGGAACCCCCAAATGATATTTCTGTGCTTGGGTTGAAGCTGAGGGAAATGAATTGAATTAGGAGCTTGTTTATTCGTAAGTATTATCGCATTTTTGCAGCCCCAAAATTTGTAACAAATAATAGAGTCTAAATGCCAACTAAAATTAGATTGCAGAGACACGGAAGAAAAGGCTATGCGTTTTTCCACATTGTAGTAGCCGATTCGCGAGCCCCACGAGATGGGAAGAATATTGAAAAGTTGGGAGTTTACAATCCAAACACGAACCCAGCAACTATCGACATCAATCTTGATAGCGCGCTGCAGTGGTTGGAAAATGGAGCTCAACCTACCGACACGTGTCGGGCAATTCTTTCCTATAAAGGGGTCCTGTACAAGAAACACTTACAGGGTGGAGTTAAAAAAGGAGCTTTTTCGCAGGAAGATGCTGATGCCAAGTTTGACAAATGGTTGAACGATAAGACCTCCAAGGTTCAGACCGGAGCAGATTCTATTGTGAAGGCCAAGGTGAAAGCAAAAGCCGATGCATTGAAAGCTGAAGAAGCAGCTAAGCTTGCATTTGCTGCCAAGGTTGCTGCCAAAAATTCTCCGCTAGTGGAAGAAGTTGAGGTTGCCGAGGATGAAGAAGCAGTTGCTGATGTGGCTGAGGAGGCTGCACCAGAAGTTGTTGCCGAAGTTGCGGCCGAAGAGCCGACTGCTGAAGCTACCGAAGAAGAGAAACCAGCTGAGTAAGCGTGTTTGATCTCAAGGTCCTCGGAACCGTTACAAGGTCTCACGGACTCAAAGGGTCGTTCAAAGTGAACATACATACCGCTGGGCTTTTGCCCATCGGGAAAGAAGAACCGGTCTTCATCCAGATACAGGGTGGGCCGGTTCCTTTTTTTGTTGAAGAGTGTTCTGCATCGTCACACGATACATGGACTATGAAACTGGATGAGGTTGACACCTTGGAACAGGCCGAACGGTTGGTGGGTAAAGAGTTGTTCATTGAGGCCGGAAAACTGGTCGGAGTGATCGCGGATGAAGCGGATGAACTGATCGGTTACACGGTGACTGACCTTGAGAAAGGTGCCATTGGGGTAGTAACAGGCGTGATGGAAACTGCACAGCATCCGATCTTAGAAATAGACAATAAGGGAACACAGATTCTTGTGCCTTGGGTGGGGGCCATTGTGAAAGCGGTTGATGAGGAATGGAGAACGATACGTATCGAAGCACCCGATGGTCTCATTGATCTTTACATGAATGGCTGAGCCATATTTTCAATTTAAAAAATTCAGGGTCTATCATGCCGCTGGCGGGTTCAAGGTCGGCACGGATGGCGTATTACTTGGGGCTTGGGCCCCAGTTCAAGATGGTGATTCGGTACTTGATATTGGCACCGGCACAGGTTTGATCGCCTTAATGGTGGCCCAGCGTGCTACAGTGAGGATGGATGCCATAGAGATCAATCCGGTAGTTGCCGAGCAGGCTCGGATGAACGTGATGAGGTCGTGTTTTAGCGACATGACGGTCCATAATGTGGATGTGGCGGCATTTGCCGGCATTGAAGATCAGTATGATCTGATCGTATGCAATCCACCGTTCTATTCTCATGCGCAGCCCTCGAAAGACCCATCAATACGGTTGGCCAAGCATACGGTAAGTTTGAATCCGACCGAACTTTTTGTTCATGCAAATAGACTATTGAAACCGGAGGGTCGCATGGCGTTGATCTTTCCAACAACGGAGCAACAGGTATTTGCCAAAGCGGCCCGAATGAACGGATTCTATCCCCAAGAGATAGTGAGCGTTTTTCCGCAACCGGATCATTCCGAGATCAGGTTGATGGTAAATTATTCTAGATCAAACGTTTCGGAACCTGAACGAAGTGACCTGCAGATTGAAAGATCGGCAAAGCGCCACGACTATTCGGACGGTTACATGGAATTGACGAAAGATTTCTTTCTACGCTTTTAGCTCGAAAAAGCTGAAATGCACGCGTCCGTATTTTCTGGTCTGGGTCAGACCTGGGACAGAACTTAGGTCGACCTCGCCTGGATGTTCCAAAATGAGCAGGCCATTTTCGGTCAAAAGTCCTTTCTCAAGAATGCTATTCACAAGTTCCAGATGACAAGGACTTTCGTATGGAGGGTCGGCAAATATCAGGTCCCACTTGTTCTTGGCCGAGTTTACAAAACGGAGGGCGTCTGCCTTGATTATGGTGGCTCCATCATAGTTCAACGCATCAAAAGTTGATCTTATGAATGCCGCACAACGTGGGTTCTGATCTACACAGGTTACCGTTCTGGCACCTCGGCTGGCGAATTCGAAACTGATATTACCCGTGCCGCAGAACAGATCCAAAGCATTCAATCCGTCAAAATCCACGAGGTTGTGTATCACGTTGAACAGACCTTCCTTCGCCATATCGGTGGTTGGCCGCACGGGTAGATTTTTAGGAGGTCTGATGGCCCTGCCTTTATATTGACCGCTGATTATTCGCATGCAGTGGCGAAAATGAAGGGATATCGATGCTCTGGCATTTCATTGAAGGAGTAGCTGTAGCTCAAATTCTTAGGTCGTTTCCTGAAAGAAATTTTGGACAGATATTTTGAAAGCGTGCTGTGCACTTCATCTCCTTTGTCAATCGGTCCGCTCAGTTCCATCTCAATTTCGGCATGAAGAATCTTGAGGGTTTCCAAAGCGGCCATCACGTAATAAAGAATGTCTTCGGCAGTGTCGAATTTGAACCAATTCGAGAAGACCAATTCTGAATCTTTGAAAATAACAAGTGCGAATTCCTTTCCTTCAAGAACGAGATGCGCTGTTGTTTTTGACGATTCTGAACACAATTGGTTGACCAGATGCACAAAGGAAGAGGCGATGGGCTTGCCGATCAACTGAGCCACCTCAGTTGGGATGGACCGTATTCCAACCATGTCGCTATTGCTCAGCCGCTGTTCAGATAGCTGCTCGCCATCAGTTCTGCCGAAAATGAACTCGAAGTTCTGCTCAGACTTATTGGCCGCGTGCAATGCTGCCGGAATCAATACCACCTGGCTTGTTGATATAAAATAGCTGCAGTTCAGCCCATCGCATTCGGAGCGGAATTCGGTGGAGTCGAGCGTGGCTTTCAGGTGATCGGTCCAAGCGCTATCGCTAACGGAATGTGGAATGAGGAATGAACGGAAAGAAATTGCTTTGAGCTCTTTATTCAGCTTCAGGATCTGAATTCCTGAACGGGAAATGTTGACGTGACATTGAAGTCCATTGTCAGACCCTTCCTGCGCATTATCGGCTGCTAAATGAAACTCGCTCCTGAAGGTGGTAGCGGACAAGAGATTACTCCCAGTTACCACTGGTTGAAGGCTCGGTCATGGAGCCAACTTCCAATCCCACATTCGGATCATAATATTCAGGCTCTATTCCATCGAATATGTACTGGTTCAGTGCTTGAATGTAGAACACGGGAACCTGAACCTGACCTTTTTCAACCATTCCGGCTTTCATTACGAATGGTTGAGATTGACTGTATGGAATGAATTTCACATCGTTGATGTCGCCACCTAGTTTGAAAAGAGAGTCGCGAACGCTTACCATGATGGTGTCCCTTGAAACGATTCCAAGTTCGATGGCTTTCTGCTCGGTCAAAGAATCTGGAACGGTCCCGATAGCCTTCACAACCACAAATGAACCAGTATTCACGAACTGGATCAGCGAATCGAAATTTGATGCATAATTCTTGTTCATTGATTTATACGCCAACTGCCAGTCTCTAAGGGTTTTCAATCGGGCTTCAACCTTTGCGTAACGCTTTTTCTTTTCCTGATTGAATTCTATCGGGGCTTGAATGGAACGGTAAGAAAAATAGGCGGTCACGAAGGCCAATGGAAGGAACGTGAAGAACAACACCTTTTGGATCATGTTGTTAAGCTTGCCGTATTTCAACAGCAACGTAAAGATGCCTACTGTAAGGATCAAGCCTCCTCCAAGCACCCAAAATACGTTCTGGCCTCCAAATACCGAGTTGAATAGAATCAGTCCGCCACCAATGATAAACAGTGCTGGGAAAATAAGGTCGCCAATGTTCTTTCCAATATTCTTCATCAAATTTCTGTGCTTAGATGGTCAATTTTTAGGATGCGTGCAAAACTACATTTTTTTTCAAACGGCATTGGGCTGTCGAGCCTTATATCTTGCCTCTTATCAATAACGTATTAACAGATTCGATTTCATAAAAACCAACTTTGGTCAATTCCGCCTATAACATGGTTACATACCTTGCGCTATTTAAAAAGCGCAGATGAACTGTCTGAAACCATTATTCGCAACCTTCATTTTTCTATCTCCGATCCTGGCCTCATCGCAAACTCTGAGAGGTAAGGTCATCGACCAGAATTCGGGTGAGTTGCTTGTCGGGGTGAATATTTACGACCAGAACAATGTAGGAAGCACAACAAATATTGACGGTGAGTATACATTGAAGCTCACCCCGGGCCAACATTCCGTCATTTTTAAGTTCATCGGTTACCAGCAGTTCAAGAAGAATTTCGATCTGAAGGAAGGGGAGACCATTCAATTTGACGCCAAGTTGACACTGGAAAACACCACCCTCGATCTTGTGGTGGTAACAGGAAGTCAGTTTGAAAAGAAGCTAAGCGAGGAAATGGTGACCATTGATGTGGTGAAACAATATCTCATTGAGAATACAGCCTCACCTGATCTGAAAGCGGCCGTTGGCAAGGTGCCTGGCGTAACGATATTGGATGGTCAGGCTTCCATTCGTGG
>CAMCFW010000133.1 GCA_945874195.1 Chryseobacterium gleum | reverse complement strand
CACGAGAAAAGCATGTTGCTGCCGAACGGCACCATGAGCAACAGCACCAGCATTGTTCGAAGAAATATCCTGTTCAGCATATGGCCGCCAAAATACGGATCAGTTCATTGCCGAAAGAAAGGGAAATGTGAAATCGGTGTAAAGCCTTGCCGCGTCTTTTTGAATGCTGGGAACGGGTCATGAATACCATCAGTTCCTTTCACCTTTTCGGACATTGATACGAGTGAGCATGCATTTTTATTACCTTCAATCCATGAAAGATGGTAAAGCAAGTTTCAGTGCAGAGATCATCGCTTCCATGCGGGCGTTGGAATCTCGAAAGCCCGAAGGTGTGCGCATCTGCTACGATCCCTATGCGCGAGAACTAATCGGCTCCAAGTTCCGCTTTGTGGCACAAAGCCGTTTTGGAACCAAACTGCTATATGCCTATCTGGAAAAGAAGGGTCCCGGATTGGCCGCTGGCATTGCCGCTCGAACCCGCTACATTGACGACCTGGTAATACGCAATGTGGGCAACGGGGCTCAACAGGTGGTCATTTTAGGCGCAGGACTCGATATGCGTCCTTTTCGCATGGAGGAGTTGAGAGATGTGCACGTGTTTGAGGTTGATTTTCCGGCCACACAGGCATTTAAACGCGAGAAACTGAAGCACATGGATCTGCCCAAGCGACATCATCTCACGTACGTTCCCATCGATTTCAACAAGGACGGCCTTGCCACCGAACTTACCAAGGCCGGCTACGACCCGACCATCAGGACCTTCTTCATCTGGGAAGGGGTCACCATGTATCTTGATGCCGCTTCGGTTGACGCCACGTTAAAGTATGTGACAACACACGCAGCGGCCGGAAGCACGCTCTATTTCGATTATCTTTTCAATTCGGTACTGGATGGCACCAACATGACCAGCGAAGCGTTGCTGGTGCGCAAAACAAAGTCGTTCAACGGCCATGGCACCGAGAAATACACCTTTGGTATTGATGAGAACAAGATCGAGAACTTCTTAGCCGAACGAGGATTCAAGCTATTGGAACACATGACAGCCGACTCGCTCAAAGTGCGTTATTTTCATGGAGAGAATGCCAAGCGTTACATATTCCGGATCTGCGGATTTGTTCATGCCGAGGTGATGCCATTGATCGCAACCTAGGTGAGAATCGGTCTTCTCCGGACACGTCTGTTATTCTCTACCCATCTTTCGTTTCACACTAAAGGGACAGAGTCCAGAACAATTGAAAAAACCACTGATCGTGCAAGGAGCACGATCAATGGTTTTCATACGAGGTGTTTCAGATGATGGGTCGGAAGACCACTAGGCTCAATAGCTGCAATTCACTGTTCCCGTCAGGCTGTAGGTAGGGCCAGTTCCACTTACAAAATCAGGAATAGACTTCATGGTGCAATTGAAGGTATAGACCGTTCCCGACCATGAACCTGAACCGCTAATAGCGATGTAGCTATCACCACCACCTGGACTGGTTATCTGCATGGCGGGGCACGATGTGCAGCTACCATCATAATAGCCAGGGGTGAAGGTGGTGGACCCAGATGGTACGTTAGAGCCTACTACTGCCCATCCGTTGGGGTTGATGACGCTGACCGTACTTCCGCTGCAACTACAGATTCCAGAGCCGGTGCCGAGCGGGAAATTGTAGGTTCCGGAACAGGGCGCTGGTGGGCAAGGCGGAGAAATAAGTGAAGCGCAGCTCGGCTCATCGCAACCACCGCACATAAGCGCCACATCTCTGATATTGGCTTGCGATATCTTGCCATCGGCAGTCACAGCAAACTCGTAACACTTGATGTCGTGGCAAACACTGGCCAGATCGGCACATGTGCTGGCGCTTACCGCAAAAGGAAGATTCAATGTACCCGCGGTCTGTCCTAAAGCGCCCGATACAGGCACCACATTGACAGGACCCGATGTTCCGAAACGCATTCCGCCTGCCACCACATTGCCGTTCGGTGCCGAAAAGGTGATCTGTCCGTTCGAATTGCCTGTGTTGATGGGCATGGTTCCTCCAGAACCAGGACTGATGGTTACTGTGGGGTCAATTTCCATGGTGTCTGGATCCACCGTGTAGGAACCGGCCGGGAGGCTTAGTCCTGCATTAAGGGCTTCAACCGGGTCTGCATCATTCTTCTTTTTGCAGGCGCTTGCCAGAACGACCAGCGCAAAGCACATTGTCATTAATTTTTTCATTTTGTTTAGGGGGCTATTGATTGGGATCAAATCTAACATCAAATAATAACAACTCCACAAATTGTTCACAACTACCGTTAGGCAAGAGCTCCGCTGCAAAAGGAGTTCGCCATGAACTTTAGCTGGTCAATTCCATCGCATCTGCAATCCTGTCACCCCGCTCCTGCCCCATTTGTTCGAAGAACTGCCATCTATTCAGGTTTCGTCCACTGGCATAGCGATTGACAACACCACCGCGAACAAAAGCTAACACCCATCCCGATAACTCCCGATAGCTATCGGGAGTTATCGGGACCTAAAAGCTAAACGCTAAAAAGAATGGCAACAGACACAGCAGACAAGACACAGAAGGGTACCATCAATGTTTCTACGGAGAACATTTTCCCCATCATCAAGAAATTCCTCTACTCAGACCACGAGATATTTCTTCGCGAACTGGTGGCCAATGCAACCGATGCCACGCAGAAACTCAAGACCCTCAGCGGCATCGACAAATTCAAAGGCGACCTAGGCGAGCTTCGTGTAGAGATTGTGCTCGATAAAGAAGCTGGAACCATCACCATAAAGGACAATGGCATCGGTATGAGTGCTGAAGAGGTGAACCGATACATCAACGACATCGCTTTCTCTGGAGCAGAAGAATTCGTGAACAAGTACAAGGACAAGGCAGAGGCCATCATTGGGCATTTCGGTCTGGGTTTCTACTCCTCGTTCATGGTGGCCAAACAGGTTGAGATCATCACCAAAAGCTACGTGAAAAGCAAGAAGGCCGCCCATTGGGTGTGCGATGGAAGCCCCAACTACACGCTTTCTGAACACGACCGCACCGAGCGGGGCACCGACATCATCCTCCACATTGCTGACGACAGCAAAGAGTTTTTGGAGAAGGCACGCATTCAGGCCATTCTCGATAAATACTGCAAATTCCTTCCAGTAACCATCAAGTTCGGCACGAAGACACGAACCGAATATGCCAAGCGCGATGATAAGGGCGAAAAGATCGGTGAGGATGAGCAGATAACCGAAGACAACATTGTCAATAACACCAGTCCTGCCTGGACCAAGCAACCATCAGAATTAAGCGAGGAAGATTACAAGAGCTTCTACCGCGAACTCTATCCATCAACCTATGATGAACCGCTTTTCAACATTCACCTGAATGTCGATTTTCCGTTCAATCTGACCGGCATCCTGTATTTCCCTAAGATCAAAGACAATATTCAGGTTCAGAAGAACAAGATTCAACTCTACAGCAATCAGGTGTTCATTACCGATAATGTGGAGAACATTGTTCCTGAGTTCCTAACGCTTTTGCATGGTGTGCTCGACTCTCCCGATATTCCTTTGAACGTTTCGCGAAGCTACCTGCAGAGCGATGGCAATGTGAAGAAGATCAGCAGCCACATCAGCAAAAAGGTGACCGACAAATTGGCCGAACTCTTTAAGAACGACCGTGCCGATTTCGAGACCAAATGGGACGACATCAAAATCTTCATCCAATACGGTATGCTTAGCGATGAGAAGTTCTACGAACGAGCTGCAAAGTTCTGGCTGTTCAAGAACACCGATGGCAAGTATTTCACCATGGAGGAATACAAGGAAAAAATTGCTGTTGCCCAAACCGACAAGGACAACAAACTGGTATATCTCTACACCAACGATGCGGTGGTGCAGCATTCATACATCGACATTGCCAACCAGAAAGGCTATGATGTGTTGCTGATGGACGGCCCTTTCGATGCGCATTTTGTGAACCAATTGGAGTCGAAATTGGAGAACAGCACCTTTGCGCGTGTGGATGCCGACACCATCGACAAACTGGTGAACAAGGGGGAAGAAGCACCCAGCAAACTCACCGATGAGGAAAAGGAGAAACTGAAGCCTATTTTCGAAGCGCAGGCCAATCTCGAAGGCAGCAAGATGACCTTCACGGTTCAGTTCGAGAACCTGAGCGAGAACGAGATGCCGGTTTCCATCACGCAGCCCGAATTTATGCGCAGGATGATGGACATGCAGAAACTGAGCGGACAAGGCGCCATGTTCGGCATGGGCGGTTTCGAGATGTATAATCTGGTTGTGAATGCCAATCACCCAAAAGTGGGCGAAATACTGCGCAGCAAAGGCGAGAACAAGGATAAGAAGGCCAAACAGCTTTGCGATCTAGCCTTATTGAGCCAAGGCCTGCTGAAAGGCAAGGACCTGAGTGAGTTCCTCAAACGAAGTGTGGACATGATCTGATCTTCAGAGACGCATGCAATGCGTCTCTACGTTGCCAAACCAAATGAAAGAAGCCCCGTTCTGTTCCGATAGCTATCGGAACAGAACGGGGCTTCATTTTAGTGGTGTCCTCTGATATTATCCTTTGATCACACGCACCGTTGTTGTCTTTCCTTCAGCGGTGGTGATATTGACGAAATAGAGTCCGGCAGGCTGACCAAGATCCAGTTGAAGGTTACTTGAGTTCGAGAAATTGAAGATGCCCACCTGCTGTCCCATGGCGTTGTAAACCGTGGCTGTGGCATTCTTCGCTTCAGAACCAAGTGAGATGTTCACACGGCCATCGTTGCTCGGATTCGGATATACGGCAACCGTTTCTTCCAATTCCTGAATAGCATTGGGCTCTTCTGGATTGTAGATGAATTCGAGGTCATCAACCCAAACCTTGGCGGAACTAACCCCAGCACCAGCCTGATAGTTGGAAGTGAAGGTCATCAGCGCATAGGCTATTCCATTTGAACTTGGACCGGTGTAGCTTACAGGAATAGAAATACGTGCCCAAACCCCTCCCGTTTGGAAGTTCTTACGGGCAGTGGCCACCACGTGTGGAATTGAATTGGCATCCTGCGGGTCGCGAAGGTCGTAGGCATCGTGCAACACCATGGAGAAACGGGCCGAATCGGTGTTGTTGGTGATGTTATACTTGGCCCAAAAAACCACCGAATCGGGCATATCGGTAAATGCAAAATTGAAGTTTGGGTCAGCCATTACCGTTGCATTGTAGCCCTGCGATGGTGTGGTTGAAGGTGCATTCACCTTTCCAGTGGTGATGGCCCCGTTCACCAAGTTACCAACCGCTGATGTTGCTTCTACCCTAGCACTCGCAGCGCCACTATGGTAGTCTGCATTGTCTTGAAACACACGCAGCGATGACCCGAGGCCACAAAGAGTGCAAAGGTTTCCCGTTGTCATGTTGTTCCAATTGGTTGGTTCGCCATTGCCATCCCAGCTTTCGAAACCTGGATTGTTGGGCTGTTGCTGAGCGCTGGCGGTAAGCACAGCACCAGCGGTGATGATCATTAAGAATGTTGAGTAGATTTTTTTCATTGTAGGAGTTTGTTTCAGTGTTTTAGGTTCATGTCGAAGGTGGCTGTCCTCGAATATGGGTGCCAAGTTAAAGGAATCAATGAGTTGACGAATTGAGGTCGGTCAATTGATATCCACTTCCCAACAAGCGTTTGCGTGTATTTCCACTTCAGACTGATAGGCAGCCTAACTCTTCCGTGTGGCCAATCTGCCGGCCAACCACGCCATTGGAATATAGGCCAAGGTCAGATCGGATTCATGACAGAAATTTGAATGGTTTAGTAGATGACGCTACCAAGAAACTCAGATATTGATCCTGTCAGCGTGCGAATGCGGTTCTGAAATGATCAGGAGTTCGAGATTTTCGTCTGTGGCGTTTATGATGCGATGAACAGCCATCGGCTTCACATGCATGCCCTGATTGGCCTTGATGGTGTGGCGCTCTCCATTCAACTCAAACACAGCTTCGCCAGAAATGATGAAAAAGAACTGCTGAGACCGGCTGTGCTTGTGCAACGATTCGGAAGTTTTGGGCGGCATTGTTTCGCGAATGACGCTCAGGGTTGGAGAATTGACAAATTGCCAAGCCGTGCAACCATCGCCCCAATTGTAGGACTTCGAATTACTTGTTGTCTTTTTCATGGCCTCTGAAACGAAACTGGTTTTCAGAAGGTTGCATTTCAAACAACGATTGCGCGCCTATGGTAATTTATCTGCCCCAAATGGTAACTGGCATGAGAAAGCAGGTGTAGCAGAAACCACTCGGTTGTCATTTCCTTTCCGAACACGTTGATCGGGAAGTTCGTCTGTTGAAATGGACGCAAGTGTCTGTCTCACAGCCATTCTG